>JAVCCE010000015.1 GCA_030765645.1 Candidatus Hinthialibacter antarcticus
AGGTCACGATTAGTTTGGGCGGACCAAAACTTTCGCCGCCTTCGACCGCGCTGAGGTTCACCGGGGCGCCGCTGGTCGCTTCAAACAGCCAGCCATAATTCGGGGCTTCGCCCAGCGTCCATTTTTGTACGCTGGCGGTCACGTCGATATCAACCACCGAAAAGGCTTCCGGGGTGAATTCCGCGACCGGCTCCTCACCGACTTCGACGCCATACTGTGGATACACGCCGTCTTCGACAAAGGTCTCAAACGTCACCGAATCTTCATCAAAGTAGGTGTCGATCTCTACGCCCAACACTTCTGAATTATGCGGCAGAATCTCATCGACATACACAACCGCGTCGCCGCCGTCTTGCACCCACAACGTCAACAGAGCAGAGAGCACAGTCCCCCCGTCGGGGATTTGACCGTCAGCCGCGCCGATGATGTTATCAAACCGCAACAGCCCCAATTCAACATCGTCTTCTGAATTGCGCTCCAGTTGGATCGACTGACTGGCGCCGTAATTTGTAAAGTAGCGATTGCCGTTGTTGCCGATCCAGACGTCTTTCACGCCTTCATACCCATTCACGCCATTTTCAAAAACGTAGGTTCCCGAGGTCGCCTCAACGGTCAAGCGGGTGACGGGCTCTGAGATGGGCGTTTCCGACGAAAGGTGTCCGAAGCCGTTGCTGGCGTCTTCAGCAGGAACAATCGCGAAGCCATTATTCGGCAGCCCGTCTGAAAGTTCTTGTATGAGTTCAGTAATGTCCCCGCTCCAAATATCCCCGACGCCTGCGGGGTCATGGAACAGTTGTACGGAGAGTTCGGAGACGTGCTGCCCAACAAGCGGGTCTTCAAACGTGCCCAAGCCGCCATTAAACAGGTTGTTAAACGTGACCGTCTCTTCATCCCATTCAATCAGCAAGTTTGAAAGCGTCGATGATTGGCTCGACGAACCCGAATTCGTCACGACGGTTTGCAGCTCCGCCTTCACAATCTGCGCACCGGGCGGCACCTGGTTGGGGCCATCGCCGAAGAGGCCGTTAAATTTGAACAAGGCGATGTTGCGCCCGCCCGAATCGCTGCCATCCCATTCAATCTGAAATTGGTTTCCGTCGGGGTTGTTTTCAAAATTCGTATTCCGGTCCGGGTTGCCTGACATCACGAACGAGTCGTCGGTTCCTTCGTAGCCGTTCAACCCGTTCTGGAACTCGAGGGTGCGTTCTTGCGCCCAGGCGGGGACGGTAAAGATGACAAGTGCGACAACAAAATAAGCATATTGTTTCATGGGTTTGTTCCCTTTCCGATTGATCGTTATTGTCCGCTGACTGCATTGACGGGTTCCGCAATAAATGGCACATCAGCCATGCCGGGGCGAATCGCGTTTTCATACGCCGATTGACCGAACACCGGCGCCGCATCCGCACCGAACCAATTTTCGATAACTTGCGCATATACCGAGCGAAAATCAACGTTATATTTCAGGTTGCCTCGTGACACGTCTTCCAAATCAGGCTGTCCGCCGTAAACGCCGCCTTGAATGCCGCCGCCGAACAGAAACATACAATTGGCGGCGCCGTGGTCGGTGCCCAGGCTGCCGTTTTCATATACGCGGCGCCCAAATTCTGAGAATGTCATAATCATCACCCGGTCTAAATTGCCTGACTCGCGCATCTCTGTGAGAAAGGCGTCGACCGATTGGTCGAACCGCCCCATCAAGCGGGGATGCGAGCCTTGCTCCAGCGGGTTCGCCGCAGCAACTTGATTGGAGTGAGTGTCATAACCGCCCTGGCTGACGTAAAAGATTCGCGTCTGAAAACCGGAGCGAATAATCTGCGAAGTCAAACGCAAGCCGCGTCCAAATGAATCATCCGAATAGGATCCATCTGGAACCAACTCCGCCAGCGCCGACGCAGTGGCTATATCTTGAATGGACGCCTGCACCGCATTGGCGCTGCGCTGTAAGAAGTCAATCTGCGGGTCAGACGCCGTCAGTTGGTTTAATTTGTTGATGGCCTGCAAGCGAAGGTCAGCGTCTTCGTTGGCTCGAATGGAATAATCTGAAGGGTTCGAAATCGCGGGCGGCACATAAAAATTCGCCCCCGCCAATGAATCGGGCACGCTGCTTTTACCCGCAATCAACATATCCAACGGGTGCGAATCGCAGCCGTCGCACTGATTGTCATAGAACCGCGCCGCCCAGCCTTTTTCCAGCGGAAACTCCAACGGGTTCTGCCCATACTCATAGATGTCAGTCGAGGTGAAATGAGACTGGTTGGGGTTTTCATAGCCGACGTTTTGAATGACGCCGACGTTGCCCTGTTGGTACCAATCCGCCAAGCGCGACAATTGAGGGTGAAACCCATTCAGCCCGTCTAAATTAATTTCAGACCCGCGCGGCACCTGAATATTGGGCCGGGTTTGCGCATCATAATAGATATCGTCCGTACGCGGGATCACCGTATTCAATCCGTCCATCCCGCCGCCGTGTTGCAGAATGACGAGAATGCGCCCATCGGCGTCGGCCTCAGCGCCAAACAGCGCTTCGGCGGAATGGGCGATCCATGTGGGCGTAGTCGAGAGGGCGGAATAATAAGCCATGCTCGAAAGGCTGGCTAGCATCTGGCGTCGAGTCAGCTGCATATCGTGCTCCTATTTTTGTTGATACTTGGGCATGGCCATCATCAAATGCGCCAATCCATTCACGCGGCGACGAAACGCCTCGCGTCCAGTTTGAACGCCTTGGGCGAATTCAATGAGCACGTCCATCTCTTCGCCGGACAGCGGCTGCTGCAACAAACGCGACCGCAAATATTCGATCACGCCTTCATGATCGTCTTCGTTTCTTGCATGATTTTGATCGAGCAAAAGTTGGGTTTTCTTGCGATTAAGAATGCTGCGCCGCGAGATGCGGTCGGCATAGTTAAAGCGATTGATGATGCTGCTGGAATTGATCCAGGCGCGGCCATGAATCCAACCGTTCACGGAAGGCGGCGAGAACAGCTCCATGCCCATATTCGCCAGGTAAGAACGCGCCGTGGTGGTATAGCGCGGTTCTTCAACGCCTAAACTGCGCAACGCGGTCACCATGTAATCGACCGGGTGTTTGTACATGCGAAAGCGGTGTTCGGCGTCGTAAAACAATTTCGATTCAAACAATACCCGCAACGCCTCGCGCACGTCATAGTTATAGCCATTCGGCGTTTGGGAATAAAAAATCTCCGCCAGTTCTTCAACAGCGGGATGACTGATAGCGATATCTTCATTCACAAACCAGGTGATTAACTTCCAAGCCATATAGAGCGAGGTCGCAGGCAGGCGGTCATGGGCGGGGCTGATTCCGCTCTGGCTGACGTGAGTCAAGACCAGATCAATCACTTGTTCGGTGTCTTCACCGCGTCCGCGATGATTGAACATCGTTCCGAAGACGATCTTCGGCTCGCGGTCGTGTTTCGCAGGATGGAAAAAATACGTGTATGGGTAATCGAGTTCACAGACGGTCTTAATGGTTTCGCCCGTTAACGCTCTGGAAACTTCCCGGACATCATCTTCGCTGTAATTGCCGATGCCCATCGAAAACAGTTCCATCAACTCGCGGCCATAATTTTCTTGAGCGCGGCCTTTGAAATTATCTTTGTTGTCGAGATAAATCAGCATCGCCGGGTCGCGCGTCACAGCCCGGAGCAGGTCGCGAAACGCGCCATGCCCCGTGCGGCGCAGCAACTCGTTCTGACAATGCAACAAACGCGCCGTGATACGGTTGCGACGCGCTTCGTCCGGCGCCAACGTCCCCGACGTGCAGTTCTGGTCTTCCGGCAGCGAACCGTCATTGCCGTCATTCACAGCGCCCGACACGCCGTCCCGAACCTTGCTCCACTCTGAAACAAAGTGGTCATGAAGAAACAGCGTGAAGATTTCCTGCAACGGCTGGTGCGTGTGGACCATCCGATAGATCCACCAGCCCTGCAACGCGGCGTCCGTTTCGGGATTTTTGATCCGCTGAAACTCGTCAAAGTCGCGCAACGATTGGATGTGGTCATCAAGCGAACGGTCGTCGGGGTCATAATCAACCAGCGCTGATACGGCGGGTTGCATCCCCATGTTCGCTAAAACCGCGTGTTCTTCAGGCGTCCCGCCAAATGCGGTTCGGCGACAGAGGTGCGCCGCTTCCGCTTCGGCCCAGGGGCCTTCATACCGCTCCATATAAACCATTCCCAAGCACCTCGAACTTGCTCATGGGCAAGGTATAGACAATTCTTATTTCTTACATTTGAATTGATCGAGTCAAATTATACCCTCTATCGTTACAAACAATAGTAAGATACGGGTTTTTTGTCACACAATTCTACTCAAATTCATCAAGTATATTGAAAACAATCTCATAACTACCTTATATAACTTGTCTTGACTAACAAAACTCCATTTTTAAATCAGGCGAAAAATGATGAAAGTTCCTAACCCATCTCATAGATCCAGTAAACTCTACTTGTTTTCCACCTGCCTTCCTTTTTTTTAAGGGGAGTGGCGTCGAAGGCGCCGGGGGGATTCGGGCGCAGCACGCTGCGCCCCTACATCCAGTAAGCTCGTCGAAACCTGTTTGGGTAAGAACATACCCTACGGCTAACTCTTATGGACTGGCCTTCAGCTTTGGCTCGCCACCCAGCCGCCTTTGTTTTTTTTAGCCCCTCCTTTTTTATAAGGGGGGTGGCGTCGACGGCGCCGGGGGGATTCGGGCGCAGCGCGCTGCGCCCCTACATCCAAGTTACAAGTAATAGCCCGCACTGAAGCAAGCAGAGTTGTACCCGCGCCGTACGAAATGATGAACAATCAAATGTTGTTAGTTGTTTAGGCGCATCACCGCTTTTCGTACCGAAAACGCATCGTCGCCGGAAAAAACCAAATGGCAGGTTTGACCATCGCTGCTCATCCAAGCGGGTGGAAACGAACTGGTCTCGCCAGGCCCTACATCCCACAGTTCAGTGAAATAAACCGTCGTCCACGGCCCCCAAGGTTCGGGCGCGTCGTATATCCCAAAGCCGCCCGAAAACCGGGGCGCGGCGCCGGGCAGCGTCTGACACCACAGATAGCGTTTAAGGCCCGCGTTGTAAGTAATACCTGAGCGGTAGCATCGACCTGGGTGCTCAAACATCGCTCCGCGTTGGTTCAAATTCTTCGTCCAAAGCGGCGCACCGGCGTCATCCAAACCTTGAAAGAATTCATACGCCTTGCGGTCTTTGATATTCGCTTGATGAACTCGAGCCATCACCATACGGTCAGAAGTTTCATAGGCGCTATCAGAATCTTGGGAAACCAGATAGACATACTCGTCTCGCGCCTTGGCGTAATTCTTGCCAAATTGAACAAACGTCGGACAACCGAAACTGGTTTCAAATGTCCAAGGCGCCCACTGCCAGGTTTTGCCGTAGTCCTCTGACCACGCCAGCTGCGCATTATCAGCGTTACGCGCGAGCAGATACAAAACGCCGTCGATCATCAACAGACCGCTGGCTTTTTTGCCCTTGGCGCCGTCGCCAATTTGTTCGATATCAGATGAGCGCAGGTTTTCTCCCCGAAACGCACCCGGAGTTCCAGACACTTTGACCAACCCCAGGCTGAGTTTTTTCTCGACAAACGGTTCGAATCCAAATCCATCACCGTAGGCGGTATATAACGCGCCGTCGTCGGCCCATGTGATCGGCCAGTTGTCGCCGCCCGGCGCCTTGCGGGTGATTGAATCCATTGGCGCCCATTCGATGTCTTTGATTACAGGGCTGGGTGGATACGGCGCTAAAGAGGTTTTCGACGCGGCGTCCATCAGTGGATTAACGAGGCACGACTCAATCCCGCCCCAGAAACTGTCCGGTTGCATCTGCCCGCCCATTCGAACCACGACCATATTCATGCTGGGTATGACAATCAAAATCTGGTTGCCTGCTCCCGCTCCCATAAACGCGTCTTTGGGTAACTGCTTGAGTACGCCATCCGAATTGACCCACCAAGCCAGCCCCGCTCTTGGCGTCGGGCCTTCGCCCGGGCCGCGATAGGGTTCCGGCGTCCCCGCGTCGGAGGTCACGAGCCGACCCCACTTGGCGTCAAACAGACGGCGTCCGTCCCAATCGCCGCGCCGCAACATCAGGCGGCCGATGCGGGCGACCGCGCGCGCGGTGAATGCCCCGCCGCCCCAGTTGGCGACCATGTCCATGCCGTCAACCGAATAGGTCTTGCCGTAGCCGATTGACCAATCGTCGTCTTCAACGCCAATCGGGCGCATGATGCGCTCACGCAGCAGCGTACGCACATCTTGATGTTCGCCGCCTTGCAACGCGGCGGTGATGCAATACGACAACAACGCCATGCCGGGGTTGCTATATTCATACCCGGTTCCCGGCTTAAACGACATCGGCGCCCAGTCGCGTGAAATGGTGAACGGGTCGGGCTCGCGTTGCCAAAAGCGCGTCTTCCAACCGCCGATATCAAAATGCCCCAGGCTGTCGTTATGCGCATCGGCAACGCCGGACGAGTGTGTCGCTAGATGGCGAATCGTAACTCCCTCGCGGGTAGAATCGCCCTGCCATTGGGTGATGTATTTTTCAGCGGGATCATCCACCCCGATCAATCCGTCATTCAGCGCCAACAGCAGCGACATGCCCCCGACCAGGGCTTTGGCCAACGAAGCGCTATAGTGTTTTTTATGCGGCCCGAAGTCCGGCGCATACCATTCGCATACCACCTTATCATTGCGAACAATTAATAAGCATTTGGTATCGCGCTCACGCAGGGTCTCAACTAGGCGCTCGACGCCCTGCTGCGTAAACCCTTGCGCTTCCGGCAGCGCGGGCATCCAATCAAACACGGCTTTTTTTTCTTGCGCTGCAACCAGCGCTATACTCACACATGATAGAGTGACGACTGCGAGAATGGTTTGAAGCGAATTTCGCAACATGGCTTGGATCCTCACGATAGAATGACCTTCACCCAACACAATACAGGAGAGGCTCAGGTCTTTCTATGACAAATCTGAATGAAGGAAACGGTCTAAAATGAAATTCACATTCAAACTCTCATTAACGCTAATCATGCTGATGGTATTGACCTCTTTGGGTGGAGCGCAAACCGTGCAAGAAAATCAATCATTGAATGAAAAAACCATCATGCGGCTTGGACTGGAAGCGCGCATCGACCCACAAGTTCGCAATCAACGCGCGCAAGAACTCGCAACCATGATCCTCAATGCGAAAACCGAAACCGTGCATGAACAGATGCGCCCGATTCAAGAAGCGCTGCTCTTACTCTGCGACCGCCGGGTCATGCCGACCTTGGAACGCAAGACAATACAAATGATTGACGACGCGCTCGAAAAACACATCACCATCGAAGAGATCGACCGCAGCGTTCGGCTCGACCGTTTATCGTATGTCTATGGGTTCTTCAATCATGATGTTTCACCAAAAGAGATCATCAAATACCGCGAGCAGTGGGCGTCGCTATCGCTCGAAGAAAAAGCGTCCCGGTATCCGACCTATATTCACCTATTTGATCTGGTGTGTAAGCCGTTGTCGGTGGGCCCGCTTGATTCGCCCCAAGAAACCGCCCAAGCGCTCGAACTGGCGGCTCCGTTGCTCAAGCAAATGGTCACCCAGCCCCCGCGCCCCGGCACGGCCTTTCATGAACCCAGCCACGCCGCGCTGGTCTTAGGCCCGCTCTATGAACGCTGGGCCGATACAGCAGACTATGGCGCGATCATTCAAAAACATTTGGGCAGTCGCGAAGCATTTCAACAGATGCTCACAGCCCAACTGGTCGGCGCACAAGACCAACCGTTGAAACTCGAAAAGATGGAACACACGTTTTACGCTTATTCGGGGCGCTATTTGGCGAATGCACTGGCGCGATTGAACGCCCGTTCCGCCGTTCCAGCGCTAAAGAAAACTCTCGACGTCTATCAGCAAACCGGTGCGGCGCCTGCCTCCATTCAATACACAGTTCGCGCACTGGTCGCATTAGGCGACAAAGACGCCCGCGCCGAATTTGAGAAGACGCTCGCAGAAGGCGAAGGGCTAAACGACCTCGCCTGGCTGGCGCGTAATGGACAAGGCGAAACTTTGCAATACGCGCTCAACCACCTCGGCAAGCAGTTAAACGTCGATCCATCACACGCATTAAAAGCCTATTTCGAGACGCAACTGGCAGCGATGAAATAAGATCAAATATCTTTGCATCTAAATGCCGTAGGCGAAATCATTTTGCTGCGCTCACGATGACACTGACTTAAACGCTACAAACCAAAACCGGTGCGGGTGCGTCTCTGTGAGCGCCTGCGCAACAGGGCCTGAAAGCCCGCACCGAAGCGAGAAGAGATGCACCCGCACCCGTGATAAGCAATTGTCTATGTTAAAAATCCCTGTTACATGCAATATAAATCTGCGCTTTAATTCTATCGGTCAAACATACTTTTGTTTCGTTTTGAACTTTATTTTTTTTGGGGCAACCATGTATTCATTCCGCAACATACCGGTCATTAATTTAATAGCATCACTCATTCTTATCTCAGCGTTCGCCGTTCACGGCGATGACCGCGCCGACGGGTTCTATGATGTCACCGAACAATCCGGCGTCGACTTCGTCCACACCGACGGCGCCAGCGAGCGCTACTTTCTCATCGAAACCGTCACCGCAGGCCTCGGCGCCTTCGACTATGACAACGACGGCGACATCGACCTCTACTTCGTCAACGGCGCCGCTTTACCGGGACGCGAATTTGAGTCGCCGCCGGTCAACCGCCTCTACCGCAATGACGGCAACCTAAAGTTCACCGACGTGACCGAAGAATCGGGCGCGGGCGACTCCGGCTACGGCATGGGTTGCGTGATGGCTGATTATGACAACGACGGCGATCAGGATATCTTCGTCTCCAACTTCGGCGACGACGCTCTCTTACGCAACAACGGCGACGGCACGTTCTCCAATGTAACCCAACAAGCAGGCGTGAACGATCCGCGCGCCGGCGCCGGCAGCGTGTTCGCCGACTTCAACCATGACGGCTGGCTCGACTTGTTTGTTGCGAATTACGTCCACTGCCCCACCGACAAAGAAGAAACCTGCACCCGCCTCGGCGTCCGGCTCTATTGCGACCCCAGCACATTTGAAAACGTCTATCCGCCTCAACTCTCCAGCATGTATTTCAACAACGGCGACGGCGCGTTCCGCAACGTCAGCAAAGAGTCAGGCATCGAAAATTTTGAAGGCCGGGGCATGGGCGTCGCCGCCGCCGACTACGACAATGACGGCGATACCGACATCTATATTGCGAACGACGTGTCCGCCAATTTTTTGTGGACCAACAACGGCGAAGGCGTGTTTGAAGAAATGGGCATGTTCACCGGTGTCGCTTACGATCAACACGGGCGCGAACAAGGCAGCATGGGCTGCGATTGGGGCGATTTTGACGGCGACGGCTGGCAGGATGTCATCGTCACCAGTTACCAGCGACAATCCAACACGCTATACCGCAACACCCGCGACGGCGCATTCCAAGACGTCACCATCCCGGCGGGCATTCTCGAAGGCAGTATGGAAAACGTCAGTTGGGCGGCGCTGTTTTTTGATTACGACAACGACGCCGACAATGATCTCTACATCGCCCACGGCCACTTGCAAGTGAATATAGAAGACCTCGAACCTGCGGTGCATTACAAAAGCCGCGACCAGTTATTTCAAAATAATAAAGGCGCATTCACCGACGTCAGCCAATCCGCCGGGCCGGGCTTTCAGGTTCCACTCTCGACCCGCGGCGGCGTGTACGCCGACCTCGACAACGACGGCGACCTCGACCTCGTCACCAATAATTCACGCGACCACGCGTTGGTGTTAGAGAACGTCCGCAATAACGGCAATGAATGGATCACCTTGAAACTACAGGGCAGCGACAGCAACCGCGACGCCATCGGCGCCCGCGTCACTGTGCGCGTGGGCGATCATGAACAACTGAAAGAAGTGCGGGCGGGCAGTAGTTATCAAAGCCATTACGATAACCGACTGCATTTTGGCTTGGGCAAAGAAAAAAGTATTGATGAGATCACAATCACCTGGCCCAGCGGCGCCGAGCAGACACACAAAAACGTTCCATCAAAACGCTTCTATCTCATCAAAGAAAACGGCGGGATCAAGTCAATTCAATAAAACAGCGGGTAATGATTCCAGCGCGGGTGCAACTCTGTGAGCGCCTGTGCAAAAGGGCATGAAAGCCCGCACCGAAGCGAGCAGAGATGTACCCGCGCTGGTAAACCTTTTGCGCGAACAGATTGAGAATATTTCTGTGAGATATCTATTGCTTTCGCCGCGAGAGCAACGCCTGATAGCGTTTTTTATAGACCGGATTGTTGGGCTCTAACCTGACGGCGTTCTGCATGGCGTCGATGCTTTCGTTGATGCGCCCGTTTATGTAAAAGAGGCGGCTCAGTAGATCATACGAAATCGCAGACGGGTCTAATTCCACCGCATCCTGAGAGAGCGACAAAGCAATCTTGGGGTCGCGACGCAAATTCACCAGACAATCAACCAACCCTCGCAATGCGTTCACATTGTCCGGCGTCAAACTGACAGCGCGTTGCAGAAACGGTTCCGCCTCGTCATAGCGTTTTTGCAGACCGAGTAACACTCCAAGCCGAAATGCGTATTCGCCGTTGTTGGGCTTTGTTTTCGTCAGCCAGCGTAATTGTGTTTCGACAAAGCGGTTTTCTTTACGCTCCATCGCTAGATTCACTGCCGTCAAGCGCGCATCTATATCATTGGGAGCCAGCGCAATTGCGGCGTCCAATTGGGCGATGGCGTCTTTATCTTTATCCAGTTCAAATAAAATCTGCGCCAGATCAAAATGGGTCGTCACTGCGGCGCGGCGCGCAGAAACGTCGTCGCTCATTCGCGGCGCTTCATCAAAAGCGGTGTGTTCTTGCTTGCGCTTCTCCTGGAACTCCACCATCAGGGCTTTGGCGGCTTCCATGTCGCCCTGTTTTCGCGCAATCTGCGCTTGCAAATAAATTGGCTCGGTATATTCATCGCTCTTTGAACGTAAGGTTTGGACCCATTGCAATGATTCGTCGAGTTTGTTCTGGTCGAACAAAATTCTCGCGGCGTAATACAAACTCGAAAACTCGCCCGGCGTTTCTTTTATACCCGTTTGAAAAACTTGCAATGCTTCATCAGGCCGGTTCAGGCGTTCCAAACTTAGCCCCAAACGCAAAAAACCTTTGGGGTATGCTGGACTCTCCAACACCGTCTTGCGATACCATTCAACGGCGTCTTCGTATTGGTGCAAATGAAAGTAGCAGTTAGCGATCATCCCCAAGAACAATGAGTTTCGGGGGTCCATCTCGAATGCCCGTTGAAACGCCTGCAACGAATCCTCATAGTGCACAGCGCGAAAATACGCCATGCCCCGGGCATACTCATACGCACTACTATCGCTGTCACCCGCAACTCCATCAATCTGCTTCAGCGTGTAATCCAACACGGTGGCGGGCGTGACGGATTCGGCGAACCCAGAGACGGCAATCGTCATAAAAATCAGCGATGCAAAGATGCACTTCATTTTCAGGTCATTCGCAAAAAATAACATATTCACTCACTCGTCAAACTAGAATTCAACAGGTATGGTTTTGTCTTGGTTTGGCTTGATCGCGTTCAAATGTTCAAACCGTTGCGTCTTGCCCATTTCCGGTTCGCCAATTTCAACGGTGTATGAGCCTTCTGTGAAAATTTTAGGCCGGAACGACGCCCCTTTGATGCGAATCGCGTAGACCAGTTCTCCATTCGATTCATTCAATACGCGAAACACCGGGTCGCGCATTCCCTTCACATCGAAGGTCGGAAGATGGCCCCAGGCCTTTCGCCCGTATTGATCAAACTGGTGTACCGTAATCGGCCAGCCGGGATATTGCCCCTGGTTTCCGTCCGCCGGGTTTGAATAGCGCGGCCAACATTCCATGGTGATCGTACGGTCGGCCTTATTGAATTTTACGATGCCGTATCCGGTGGCGCGGTCATAGAGAATCTTCGGTTCGCGTCCCGTGTAATGCGGGTTTGAAACCGCATGGACTGTCATGCGGTTACCGAAGCCGTCTTTGTAATCGCCCGTATAGTTTGGCTCGCCCGGTTTATGGTTGCCGCCCGTCTGCGGCGGGAACCAACGCCGGGGAAACACGTTCGCCGCAGCGGGAACGCAAAACGCATACGGCGCGTCGTTCCAATCATCAATCCCATATTGAATGACGCTGCCCAAATGCTGATCGCCCGCGAGGTGGAAAGCATAGCCGCGTTGCAGTTCGCGCAGCGCTTTGTTGCGCCCGGTTTGGGGCCAGCCGTTTGAATCCATATCTGCGACGGCCTTATCGCCCTCGGCATATTCGCCCGGCGGCAAGATACGCAACGTGGGGACGACATTGTCTTGCATGGCGCTTGCGGGCAGCGTGGCGACGTTTGCGAAAATGGTTTGAGAAATCACGCATTTCATTTCTACGCCGGGCCGCCATGTCCCCGCCCAGTCGCGTAGAAACGAAAGTTGACGGTCGCCCAATAACACCGCGCCGGGCGCGTCGCCCTGAGTCGGAGCGTCGAAGTCTTTGTTTTGCGCCCAACCGTTTGTCACTTGCGCTTGCGGAAGCATGACAGTCGGCGACGATTTAAACTTGCGGTCTTCAATCACGGCAAAACTGACGCCGCCGTAATCCATCTCGCCGTAATAAACGCCGATATTTTGTTGAACGGGCGCCGGATCATACGCGTCGGGATGATGGCTGGTTTGCGTTCGTTCCACCATTCTCACCCACTCGGCGGGCATGGTGTATCCGCCGCTGTCTTGCCCCGGTTTGCCAACGCCTACGGCTTTTTTTCCTTCCATGCCCCAGATGTTGCCGTGATACACATCATGGTCGTCGGGCAGACAAACGCTGGGGCGGTCTTTCATCAATTCGCCATACGACCATCCCAATAAATACCATTTTCTCAAATAGTCTATTGACGCTTTATCGAGAGGGCTGCGCTGTACGCCATAGCCCGCCACGCCTTCATATATCTGGTCGCCGGTAAACGCCAGCACGTCAGGATTATGGACGCGCAAAAATTCGATCATTTCTTCGTTAGGAAAACCAAAATCATTATTGCCGGTGAAACCCGCAACGACCAACGTATCTTGATCAAGCGGTTCTTTGCGAACCACGCCTTCATAATAAAAATCTCTGTCTTCACCCTTGTTCGAGCGCATGAAATAGGCGACGCGATAGGGAACGTCGCTCGAAGCGTCCCAGTTTTCAATACGAAACGTCGCGGTACGCGCCATCGGGTCAATTAACGCTTGAGCGATCTCGTTCCATTCAGAGCCAGACTTGGTTTGCAAGCGCGCCGGCTGCGCGTCGTTCGCGCCGATGGGCGGCATTTGAGCGGTCATTTTTAATACGCCGCGATGAAGGGTGTATTGCGTGAAGAGCACCGGGCCAAACGCGCGATCAGGGTTCGCATCCACCTTGGCGCCGTTGATCGTCCAGTCGTCAAACCAGAAGCGCACATCCCCCGGGTTGGCTTTCTCTTTCGTCGCGGGATTTTTATGATTCACCAGCGCGAGACTGGCGTGTAGGCGCTCCGCCAACACGCCAGTTCGACGAAAGGTTGAAATCTTCTCCCCCGTTTTTGGGTTCAACGCAGTGATCGCGACCGAATAATCTTGATTATAAGGTTGAACGGATACCTCTAAAATCGTATCTTCAAAATTGATGCGCGAGACGGGGCCGCTGGCCTCATGGTCGCCAATGCACAGTTGCCCGTTTGAAGCGATTCCAACTCGAAGCCCCCGCCCGAACACGGCGCGGCGGCGGTAGTCGCCGATGGGGGTTTGTGCGCCGACCAAAAATCCCACCCAGCCGTCCGCCAGATTGTCATCCAAGTAGCCAAGCCTGACGCTCATGGTGAAACCTTCGGTTCGGTCTGAGAGTTCACGCGTCAACACATGCACATTTCGATTGGGGCCTCCCGCAACGCATTCGAGACGGCCATTGGCGACTTGCCAGTCTTGCAAGCGGTTCGCCCAAAATTCCGGCCCGGCCCAAACACGCTCAATGCCGTCCGCCCAAGCAGCGTTAAAAGGTTCGGCGTTCGTTAGAGCAGGCGTTAAGCAAAGCAAAAAAAGCGCGGTAAAAAATCCACGAGAATTCGACAACATGTTAAAATCTCCTCAAATGATGATTCCGTAAGCATTCACTATACAAAACGCTCAATCGCTTGACTATCCATATCGTGTTTTTCGTATTATATTTTGTTCATAGAATAGAACCGCGCAAACAATAGAGGGCTTGATGTCTCAGATGAACCGCCGCCGTTTTCTTCAAACCACCGCCGCAACAACGGCGGGCTTGGGCGCATGTGCGCACATGGAGAGCAGAAGCGGTTCCGCCCAATCCAACCCCAACATTATATTAATTGTCGCAGATGACCTCGGTTATAACGAACTCGGCTGCTTCGGGCAAACAAAAATCCAAACGCCCAACCTCGATAAACTAGCGGCGGACGGGATGCGCTTCACCCAGTTTTATTGCGGACAAGCAGTCTGTGCGCCCAGCCGTTGCGTCTTGATGACGGGCAAACACACCGGGCATTCCTACATTCGCAATAATAAAGAAGCCAAGCCCGAGGGGCAGTTCCCCATTCCAGCCGACACTTTCACCATCGCCAAAATGCTGAAACAACAAGGTTATGCCACAGCCGCTATCGGCAAATGGGGGCTGGGGCCTCCCGGCTCAAGCGGCGACCCGGCGAAACAAGGCTTCGACTTGTTTTTCGGGTATAACTGCCAACGCAACGCTCACAATTATTATCCAGAATATCTCTACCGAAACGCAGAGCGCGTGCCCCTGCCCGGCAACGACCGAACACTCACAGGAGAACATTTCGCCCCCGACCTGATGTTGGACGAAGCGCTTAACTTTATTGACGATAACAAGAAGGCGCCGTTCTTTTTGTATTACCCGACGCCCGTGCCTCACCTGGCCTTGCAAGCGCCGGAAGATTCGATCGCGCAGTACAAAGGCCAGTGGGACGACCCGCCTTATGACGGCAAAGGCGGAGGCTACCTGCCCCATGAAACCCCGCGCGCCTGTTACGCCGCCATGATTACCCGCATGGACCGCGATATTGGACGCATCCTGTCGCGGGTCGAAAAACACGGTCTCGACGAAAACACGCTCATAATCTTTTCCAGCGATAATGGCGCGACCTATCTTAAAGGGCCCGATGTGGAGTTTTTTGAAAGCAACAAACCCCTGCGCGCTTACAAAGGCTCTCTTTATGAGGGTGGAATCCGCGTCCCCACCATCGCCCGCTGGACAGGCAAGATCAAACCCGGCAGCGTCTCCAACCACCTCGGCGCGTTTTGGGACATCCTACCCACTATTGCCGACGTGACGAACAGTGAAACTCCCGACGATATAGATGGAATCAGCATCGCCCCGGCTTTGTTCGAAGATGGAATTCAACCACAACACGAATCCCTCTATTGGGAGTTCCCCGCCTATGGCGGCCAGCAAGCCTTGCGTATGGGCGACTGGAAAACCGTGCGGCAAAACCTGATGCGCAAAAACGGCGACCAATCTACACAATTATATAATCTTGCCAACGACATCGGCGAAACGACCAATTTGGCAAGCGTTTATCCCAATGTTGTCAAAAAAATGGAAGACCTGATGGAATCGGCAAGAACGCCCTCTCCCGAATTTCCTTTTCCCACACTCGACCACCTAAACAAAAAGTTACAACCACAACGATATCTACTCAAATAAACAAAAAAGGCGCCGCAGCGCTCGCAAATCTTACGAAACGCCTAACATCCGCTTGAATAATACAAAAATACATGCGAGAATAAATTCTTGAGCATTAGATTTCTATTTATTTTAATAGTCACCCAATTGACTATGTTGTTTACTCTGAGGGGAGGTGGTCGTTCAAGTAATGGATCTAAACGTCGTCTTAAGCAGTTAATTGTTTCGGGGAGGAGCAATTCTGTGGGATTTTTTATTTAATCCATTTTTCTCTTATCTCAATTATATTTTGCAACCCACTTTTTATTGATTGCTCCAATTAATATCTAAAATCTGTCACATACCTCAGGGAGGTTTTTATGAACTCAAGATTCATACGCACTATCTGTGTGCTTGCAATTGCAGCATTCGTTTCTACGCCCGCTTTTTCACAGGGCATTTTTGACCAAAGTGCAGACTGGCCTCAAATTGGAAACTTTAAAGTCGCAGGCTCAGCCAGCGAATCCGGCGGCGTTTATAACCTCAAAGGCAATGGTAGAGATATTTGGGAACCAGAAGACGAAGCCTACTTCATCTATACCGAAAAATCGGGAAGCAACAGCATCAGCGCGAAATTAAACTGGATTTCTCCAGGCGGCAGCGAATGGGCGAAAGTCGGCCCCATGGTCCGCAATGAAGCAGCGGCTCCCGGTTCGGTCCATTTTAATGCGGTTCTTCGCGCTGGCGTTGATCAAACAGGCGACCAAAGTTACACCCAATGGCGTCCGGTAGCTGATGCAGGAACATCCAATTCACAAATTACCGATGGCGACGGCAACTCACTTGGCGATGGCGTCTATTTACGCCTTTCCCGCTCAGCGTCAAATAACGTGTTCTTCTCTGAATGGTCTACCGACGGAACCGAATGGAACCTGGGCCATGTCCGCGAACTCGAAATGGGCGAAACGGTTGCGTACGGCTTAGCCATCACAAACCACAATGATGACGAAGTGCTTGCTGAAGCGGAAGCGTCTGATGTTGTGTTAAGCGAAAGCATCGCATCCGTAGCGTTACGTTCCATTCCAGGCGAGCCGGTATTTGTCGGCGTTGATTCACGCACCATTTCCCTTCTCGTTGGTGGATCAGGCAGCGTTACCGTTACAGAAACGCCTCCTTCTGGTTGGGAAGTCAGCGATATTTCAGATGGCGGTACGCTCAGCGGCGGAACCATCACCTGGGACCTGCCTGCAGCCAAGACGGTGACTTACGTCGCTACGTCTGCATCAGGATTGACCACCGATGCGGTGTTCTCCGGTTCGACATCAGATTATCCGACCGAGGGCGACACCACAATCACTGCGCCAGAACCCGTTGGCGAATTTGAACACCATCTCGATATCGGCGCTGTCGAAGCAGCGGGTAGCGCGCAATTTGCTGATGGCACATACACCGTCACAGGCAGCGGCGCTGATATTTGGGGCACTGCGGATCAATTCCATTACGTCTACAAAAAAATGTCAGGCGCTTTCATGATCGAAGGCAACCTGATCGGCTTTAATGATACCGGCGCAAGCGACTGGTCGAAATTTGGCTTCATGGTGCGCGACGAATTGACGGCTGGTTCCAAGCACATCTTCTCAATGGTGCGCGGTCTCGACTTGCAATTCGAAACGGAAATGCGCTCCACAACCGATAGCAGTTCAACCGGTACAGGCCTCAAAGCCAACCAAGCTGGCGACGCCCGTTTGGTCCGCACCGGCGATAACTTCGAGACTTATTTCTTTGATCCAGAAACCAATGAATGGGTATTGGACGCAAATGTTAAAATTGCAATGTCAGACCCAGTGAATTTGGGCCTCGCAGTTACGTCGCATGAAAACCCCAACTTTGCCGTTGGTGAATTCGAGAACGTAACCATCACAGCATTGCCATTTGCGGTTTATAAGAATTTTGCCGCCACGGAATTAAACCCGGGCGCATTCTTTGACATCGTGGTTCGCATTGACCCGAGTGAAGGCCAAAGCCCGAATGTCACGGTTTCAGAATCCTATCCGGCGGGCATTAATGTTTCTTCAGTGAACGCAAGCGCGGGTGAAGCGACAGATGACGGCAGCGGAAATGTAACCTGGTCACTTACAGGCGCATCAGAAGAAGCCACACTCACCATCACGTTAGAAGTCCCAGCCGATGTAGCAGGTGGTTTCGTCGACTTCAGCGGTTCGTTTGACAACGGCTCTGGCTACTCTGGCAGCACTGGCTCATCAACGGTACTGATTCAAACACTGAGCGACCTCGGCATCTTCCAAGGCAATGAAGACGTTGGCGGCCCGGCAGCAGCAGGCAACGTCTTGTTTGACGGTGAAACCTGGACGGTCGTCGGCAGCGGCGCTGACATCTGGGGAACAGCCGACCAAATGCACTTCTTGTGGACTCGCGTGGAAGGCGACTTTATCTTCTCCGTCGATGATCCATACATCGGTCCGTTTGGCTCGACCCCCAGCAGCAATGATTGGCAAAAAATGGGTATCATGGCCCGCCAAGACCTGTCCGCAGGTTCTGCGTACGTCATCAATACTCTTCGCGTATCAGACCAGACTTATATGCAACAATGGCGCGATGCGGCAGGCGGCGACGCAGCCTGGACCGACGCAACCACACCTCCGGGCGAATGGAACCTGAATTGGGACCCGGCAGCAGACGGCATTAACCGTCCCAATCTGGAAGACGTGACCTTAGGCGGTACGATCGTCATGGCGCGCGAAGATGACTTCTTCACGCTGGAATATCTTGACGCCAGCGGCGAACGCATCTACTTGCAGGATCACGAGATTGCGATGACCGATCCGATGTACGTCGGTGTTGCGGTCACATCCCACGAAGACGGCTCGCTTTCACAGGGCATCTTCAAAAACCCACAACTTGAGGGTTCGACAGTCGCGGTTAAAGGCTGGATGCTTTACTAAGACGTACTACGTTTCATATCGAAACAATGGGGCGGTGGGCAACCACCGCCCTTTTTCTATTCGTGAATATCGTTCTTACAGAGAAAATTGAAATGTGTTACTTTAATATGCTCAGTACGAACACTTTTTTGCAGGGGGGACATCATGGTTTCAATACTCAAACGCAATTCCGTTTTTCCCATGACATTCGCTATTATTATAATGCTGGCTGGAGTGGCCTTTCAGTCGAATGCAGTCGAAGAGGTACAACCATTAGAATCCCCCGATGGACGTCTTGTTGTCCATTTCACTTTGACTGACAAACTCCATTATGCGTTTGAATTTAATGGTCAATCCATCACTAAGCCTTCACCGATTTCATTGACGATTAACGACGGCGTTGTATTAGGCGCCAAGCCAAAATTTTTGAATGCAAAATTACAAAATAAAAAAGAAACCATTACTTCACCATTGAACATCAATTCAAATATTCAAGATGAATACAACCTCCTCACCATGCAATTTGAAGGCGGGTACGCTGTTGAAGCGCGGGCGTACAACGACGGCTGGGCCTATCGAATCGTAACCAGCCTGCCCGGTAAAGACAAAGTATTCGATGAAGAGTTTTCGATTCAATTGGCTCAAGATTTTTCTATCTACGCATCTTACGCCGTCAGCCAAAACTGGATCACCAATTACGAAGCCTATTATGAAAAGCATCCCGTTTCTGAATGGAAACCGGGCAAGATTAGCGTCATGCCCATCGTAATCGACGCCGGGCCGAAAGCGACCATCGGCGTGACCGAAGCAGATATCTATTCATACCCTTCTATGCACATCACCCGCGACAAGAGAAACAAAACAACGCTCGAAGGGCGCTTTCCGGCTTATCCGATAGAATTTAAATACGGCGGCCACCGCAACAGAATCACCATCCCGACCAAGCGGGCGAAGTACATCGCCAAAACGAAACTCGACCGCGCCCTGCCCTGGCGGGTGTTTATAACCGCAGAAACTCCATCCAAACTTTTAGAAAATGATTTAGTGTTTCGTCTCAGCCGCGCTCCCCAAGCAGGCAGCGACTATTCGTGGGTCAAACCCGGCAAGGCCGCCTGGGAATGGTGGTGTAACCTCAACATCATCGGCGTCGATTTTGAAGCCGGGTTCAACACGGAAAGTTATAAATACTACATTGATTTCGCGGCGGATTACGGCATGGAATACATCCTCATCGACGAAGGCTGGTATGAAAACAACGACGTCACCGACCTCGCCGATGCATTAGATATGGACGCACTGATGTCCCATGCGCAACAACGCGGCGTCGGCGTCATTTTGTGGTGTATGACCGACGTACTCGACAACCAGTGGGACGACGCGATCCAGTTGTTCAAACGCTGGGGCGTCAAAGGCCTCAAGGTCGATTTCTTCGACCGCGACGACCAGCAAATGATTGACCGCATCGAACAAATCGCCAAGCAGTGCGCCGAAAGCCGCCTGACGCTTGATTATCACGGCGTCACCAAGCCTACCGGATTGCGGCGAACGTATCCAAATGTGCTCACACGCGAGGCCGTGCGCGCCATGGAATACAGCAAACTCAGCGACGACTCTGCCACGCCTGAACATAACACAACCGTTCCATTCACCCGCATGTTGGCGGGGCCGCTGGATTACACCCCCGGCGCCATGCGCAATGTTCCGTTGGCGGATTACCAGAAGAGCTTCAACTTCCCGGTCAGCATCGGGACGCGCTGCGCCCAACTGGCGATGTACGTCGTCTATTTCAGCCCGCTGCAAATGATCAGCGGCTCGCTGACCGCCTACCGCAATGATGATGACACAATGGATTTCCTCTCCGCCGTACCGACGGTGTGGGATGAAACCGTCGCGCTGGAAGGCCGTATCGGAGAATTGGCGCTACTGGCGCGTCGCAGTGGAGACGAATGGTATGTCGGCGGGCTAGCAGGCAATGAATCGCAGGATGTTCAACTCGACCTCTCATTTTTAGGCAAGGGCAAATATACCGCCGATATCTATCGCGACGGCGCCAATGCGCATCGTAACGGGGCCGATTTTGTGCGGGAGTCGAAGCAGGTCAATCAAGATTCAGTTTTGAAAATCCAGATGGCGCCCGGCGGCGGTTTGGCGATTCGCATCACTCAACACGCCAATACTCCGATGCGTTAGAAGGTCAAGATTGAATCGCGGCGCCCGGCGCTTTGAGTACTCGAACCGCGCGGGCGGCGTCTGCGTTTTGAACAAACAGGCGAATGCCCGACGCAAAGGTATAATGCGGGGCCCAAGCGCTAACGGCGTCATCCATGATGACGGCTTCGATGCCCTCAGACTGCAGCGTCATACGGGCAAAATCAGCGTCTTGCAGCATGGTATAGCGGGCGACCTCAACGATGTCGTCACTGGATTCGGCTTGCGCTTCTGCATCCGAGTTGATTGCTTCAGATGAGACGGGATGAAGCGCGCCAGAGAACGTAAAAAAAGTTAAAAAAGTTTTCAAGAAGTTTTTCATCTTCATCCCCCTTTACAGCCATAGCGTAACAAGAAAGCGATTGCTCAACAACTGTTTTCTTTATTTTCAACTGTGATACTTCAAATTCATAATTGACCAATCAGATATAGTTTGTTATCATCACAACTCAAGCGATTTATTTTTATATGCAATCAACTTTTTTTTTTCGGGGAGACATAACCAATGATGAAGATGACCACTTGTTTCGTTTTTTGTATTTCATTGATATTCATTTCGACTGCATCCGCTGAAATAATTTTTGAAGATGATTTTATGGGAGACAACGTTGAAGGATTCGACGCGCTCAACTGGCAATGGTGGATCGACCTCAATTCGTTTGCGACTGAGGCGGATGACGTCCCTGAATTCGGCCCCGGCGTGTTGGCGCTAGGCGGCGACGCTGGCGGCACCTCACACATTGGGCTTGAAATAGATGAAATTAAGGCCCTGACGGATTATCAGATCACCGTGTTGTGGACGGACCGTTTAATTGACGGCGAAACTGACGACGGCGATTTTCACATAGGCGTACGCTGTCAGGAGTACGACGCCGAGACAGAATTTCCAGCCAGCTGCTATGAAGTTGAAATTGACGGCGACGACAATGACTCGGCGAACACGGTGCCGGAAGACGGGCCGACTTCGTTCCACCTGTTCATTCGCGGCGGCGCGGCGGCGGTCGATAATGACGGCAATGCGCTTGCCCATGCAACGCGGGATGTGGTTCCCCGCCCGGTCGCCAATGAGTGGTATTGGACGACCATTGAAATTCAAGGATTCAAGTTTCGCGCCAAACACTGGAGGCATGGGACGGAAGAATCTGATTGGATCTTAGAAGCAGAAGACCTCGACCAGCAATTTCCTCAAGGCGGCGTTCGGCTGGGCGTGTGGTCAGGCGCGGTGCATGTTGCCTATGTGAAAATCGAAACGGTTGAAGCGGCTGTGCCAGCCTGGTCTATCTACGAATAAGTTTTTCATTCATGTTATTCATGAAAAAGGGCGGACCATGCGGTCCGCCCTTTTTTTGTCTATTGAATACTTGAAGCGCTATTCCATGTATTCGTTCAGCATGTTTTCGATGAGTTCCTGCTGACCGCTTTGGGTTTTGGGTTCACCGTTTTTCAGCGTGTAGGCTTCGAGCTTTTCGAAGTTCATCTTGCCGCTGGTGATCTCTTTGCCAACGCCGCGCGACCAGCCGCCGTAGCGTTTTTGAATGATCTTCTCGAAGAATTTATCTTTGGTCAATTTCGCCGCGATTTTCAGGCCGCGCGCGAATGCGTCCATGGCGCCAATGTGGGCGTGGAATAAATCAACGCCTTCATACGACTGGCGGCGGACCTTGGCGTCAAAATTGAGACCGCCGGTTTTGAAGCCGCCCATTTTCAGGATATACCACATCGCCAGCGCACATTCCATAATGTCGGTCGGGAACTGGTCGGTGTCCCAGCCAAGTAACGTGTCGCCGCGATTGGCGTCGACGGAACCGAGGATGCCGTTCGCGATGCTGTAGGACAGGTCGTGGTGGAAACTATGGCCCGCCAAGGTGGCGTGGTTGGCTTCGATGTTCATTTTGAAGTGATCGACCAAACCGTATTTCTGCAAGAAGGCGTGGCAGCTTTGCGCATCGAAGTCATATTGGTGCTTCGTGGGTTCTTTGGGCTTGGGTTCGATGTAGAACTGGCCTTTGAAGCCGATTTTCTTTTTGTATTCGACCGCCATGTTTAAGAACGCGCCCAGTTGGTCGGCTTCGCGCTGCATGTCGGTGTTGAGCAACGTGTCGTAGCCTTCACGTCCGCCCCAGAAGGTGTAGCCCTGGCCGCCGAGATACTTGGTGACTTCGAGCGCCTTTTTGACCTGCGCCGCCGCATGGGCGAACACTGCCGGGTTGGGGTTGGTCGATGCGCCCGCCATGTAGCGTGGGTTCGAGAACAAATTGGCGGTTCCCCATAACAATTTCACGCCGGTTTCACTCTGCTTGCGTTTGGCGATTTTAACGATGCCGTCAAGAATCTTATTCGTTTCGGTGAGGTTCTTGCCTTCGGGCGCGATGTCGCGGTCATGGAAGGTCCAGAACTTCACGCCGAGTTTGGTGATAAATTCAAACGCCGCGTCCATGGTGGCTTCGGCGACTTCAACCGGATCGCTGGACGCATTGTATCCACGCACCATTGTGGCTGAGCCGAAGGGATCGGCGCCAGTGCATTTGAATGTATGCCAGTAGCACACCGCGAAACGAAAATGGTCTTCCATGGTCTTGCCCAGGATTTTCTGTTTCGGGTTATAGTGTTTGAACGCAAGCGCGTTCTTTGACTTCGGGCCTTCGTATTTGATTGTCTTTTTTACTTCAGGAAAATATTCCGGCATTATCGTACGCCTCCCTATTTCGGTCAGTAATTCAATTGTGTATTTGGTATTGAATTGGCGATGATCTTATTTCCCAATTCAACGCTTCACGCGCCAAGAGTAAACAATATCACAAAACAGTTTCAAACGAAATATGAAACCGTCTCAAAAATAATTTTGTCATCGTGAAGAGGCCCTTGAGCAATGCAGCGATCTCTAAGTTCCGGGGAGGGCGAACCTCCTGGTGAGCCGCGAATGAAAGAAAGCATTTCGATACGACGCGGCTCGTCGGGAGACTCGCCCTCCCCTCGTTTGGGTCGTTATTTTCAAGACGGCTCTTAATCATTTACCCGTTCGTATACCCGCACCCAGTCGCATTCATAATACGCAGGGAACGGCGTGGTTTCATCAACCGGGCCAGGCCATTTCGCGTCGATGCCGAAATTGATTAACAGATACATCGGCATGTCGGGAATAACGTCCGCTTGCGTAAAGCGCCCGCGCTCAACGCCGTCGATATACCACACGATTTTTTCGGCGTCCCACTCCAAACCAAATACATGAAAGACGTTCCAAAAATCGGGGCCGTCAAACGTGAAGCCTTTGGAGTGGTGCGGTTCGCCCCAATGGTACGTCATATAGGCGACTGGTTCATCGCGAATGAATTCAAAGACGTCAATCTCCGGCGGCCAGCGCTGCGGATACGGCAACATCCAAAACGCAGGCCAAAACCCTTTGCCCTTGGGGATGCGAAAGCGCCCTTCAAAATAGCCAAAGCGCTGCGAAAACAAATCGTAGGTCGTCACTGCGGCGCTGGTCAATTTTTTGCCTTCGCGCGGGACATCGTCCGCCTTGAGGCGCAGCAATCCATCCTCGACCAAGACATGCTCAGGCGCAACGTAGGCCTCATAGTTATGCGTACGCCCCCATTGGTATCGGTCGAGCCATTTACTGGCATCCAGCGACTCAGCGTTGAATTCATCCGAAAACGTCAGGCGCCATTGGCTATGCGCAGGCGGATCGGATGCAACTGCCGAAGCAACCAGACAAGTGAATATGGCAACGCAAATCCATCTCATTTCTTTAAACCAAACCTAACATGATTACACAACATTGATTGTATGTATTCTCGCATAAAAACGCATCCGCGTCAGGTTCAATTTTATCACAAAGAGAATTTGATGGTTCAACGTTTTGCGTACCATCTCAGTGGATGTTTCCATCGACGGCAAGTTAAGAGATGAGGAAAAATTGAAGAAGTAAGAACGTAAATAAGTAGAGGCACAGCGCGCTGCTGTGCCTCTACACTGTTGCATGGATGGAATTGCGACTAAAAGCGCATGGTGACTTGCGTACGCACAAACGGCCCGTCTTCAATATCAAGGCGGTCGTCGCTGCGGTCGTCATAGTCTTCGCCGAAGAAGAAGAACCGGTCAAATGAATACCCGCCGCTGACCTGCACCGAAGCCGCTTCACAGAAGCGGTAGCGAACGCCCGCTTCGACGTTCTTTTCATAATAGAACAGGCGGTCGTCATCATCTGTGCGGTCTGCAATCAGAAAACGGTCGTTCTCCCACTCAAACGCGCCGAAGAGATCAATCTGTTCGGTTACGCTGTAAGCAATCTCCGCATCAATGTTGCGTACGGGGATATACGAAGCGCGAACCGTTACATCTTCAATCGGCCTCCAGCGCAACGCAACGAAGGGGATGCCCGCCATGATAAATAAATCCTCAGACGGTTCATACCAATAACCAAACCCCGGGATGGGAATGTCATTGAGAAATTCGCGGTTGTTTGACCAATTCAACACAAACACCCAGTAGTTATTGTCAACATGGGGGATGCGTAAAAACCCATTGAACTGCAATTCTGTTTCATCGTAGGAATCAAACGGCTCATCGCTGGGCGATCCCGCAGAGAGAATGCCGCCAGCCGTCCACCCGTTATCGAAGTAATGAAAATAGTTTAAAGCGAGATCAATATCGTATAGTTCTCCGGGGAACGACGCGCCTGAATCAGGCAGCGGCGAGTCGGAATCCACGTCCCAATATCCCAACGAAGTTGAAACCGCGAAGAAATGGTCGTCGTCTTTATACAGAGGAACCGCAAGGCGCAAATCGTGGGTGTTCATATCTAAATCGCCGGAGTAATCCGACAGATCGTCTTCTAAGTGAAAGATGCCTTCATACTCGGCGTGAAGGCGGAACTCATCCAGGTTGGGGTCCAACCAGAACATGATGTCGCTCTGCGCCTGAACAGAAAGCGCACAAACGACCGCTACGCACAAACTCAACGAAACACGCTTGAACAAACTCATCAGTTGACTCCTCTTTTATAAATAGACATTCACTCTGACTAGACGCATGGTATAAGAGACGGTCACAATAAAGAAGGCTGATTTATCAATTTATACTGCGTCCAATGTCCGCCGGACGGCTTTAAGCAGGTCATTGGGGCTGAACGGTTTCATTAACATTTCGGGAACGCGCCCCTCATATTCATCTATTGGCAAATCCTGATTTGCGTATCCAGTCATAAATAGGATTTTGGCGGCGGGGTATAACTTTCGCACCTGGCGCGCCACATCAAAGCCGCTGCCGTTCGGCATAACAATATCAGACAAAACCAAGTCTACCGGGAAATCTAACATTCGGCAGAGTTCAACCGCCTCTTGGCTGCCACTCGCGGCGAATACTTTGTACCCACTCTCAGAGAGGATTCGACGGGTGAGTTCACGCACCGCCTTGGCGTCTTCCACCAGCAAAATGGTGGCGTTTCCGCTAACGACCGGCGACGCGGGCGTCTCAAAAACTTGCGGCGGCTTTTCGCCGGACGCAATGGGAAAGTACAGTTTAAAGACAGAACCCTGGCCCAAGTCGCTTATTACTTCCACGCCGCCTTTGGCTTGTTTCACGATGCCATAAACCGTAGACAATCCCAAACCGGTTCCCTTGCCAAAATCTTTTGTTGTGAAGAAGGGCTCAAAAATTCGCTGTTGAACTTCCGGTGACATTCCGACGCCATTGTCGGTGACAGAGATACAAACATAGCCGCCATATTCACATCCCAATCGCTCAGATTGGTCCTGGTTCAACACAACATTTTGGGTTTCAATTAATAACGTCCCGCCGTCCGGCATCGCGTCGCGGGCATTGATCGCCAGATTAACAAAAATTTGCTCAATTTGTCCGCGGTCAAATTCAATTTCAGAGACGCTGTTTTCTAAACTTGTAGTCACTTCGATGTAATCAGGAATCAAATGTTGGACCATTTTTTCAACATCAACAATGACTTCATTGATGTTGATGCGCTCTAAATTAATTACCTGTTTGCGGCTAAACGCCAGCAACTGCTTGGTAATATTAGCGGCGCGTTCCGTCGCTTTGAAAATTTCGCCTAATTCTTTTCGGGTTTGCGAATCTTCATCAAGGCGCGACGCGGCCAAATCGCTATAGCCCTGAATGACCATCAATAAATTGTTGAAATCATGCGCAACGCCGCCGGCCAATTGTCCAACCGCTTCCATTCGTTGGGCATGTTGTAGTTGATCTTTGAGGCGCTCTTTTTCGCATTCCTCTTCTTTTTGCTGTGAGATGTCCGCCAGAATCGCCACAACGCCAATGATCTCGCCCTCACTGTTAAACATTGGCGCCGTGCTCACCCGCACGTCAATCAGGGTTCCGTCTTTGCGCTTTCGTTTGGTTTCATGTTCGGTGTATGGATCATCTACCAAGCGCTTAAAGAAATCCTCGAACTCATCTTCCATCCCGTCAGGAATAATTGGATAGGGTTGCCCGATGACCTCTTCAGATTTCCAACCGAAAATGGATTCGGCTTCTGAGTTCCATGTATTCACGCACCGGTCCCGGTCAACGGTAGCGATAGCCAGCGGAGACGCTTGAATCACATTTTCAAGCGTCTGGTTTAATTCACGCAATTTCTGTTCGGCGGCTTTGCGGTCGGTAATATCATCAAACAAAATCACAAAATGGTCGCGCTTGGGGCTGTAAGACACGACCGAAAACCAGCGCTCCATCTGTTCGTAGTAGCGTTCTTCGCACACCTCAACGCCGCTTAACGCCGACACTCCCAGCCGGTGGAACCAATCTTCTCTTCCGTCATTCACCGAAAGAAATAACTCGGAGCCTTTTAAACCAATGAGGGTCGAGCGCGTCTGGCCCAGGCTGCGATGAAATGCAGGGTTTGCATGTAAGATCAAAAAGTCACACGCTTGCCCCACGTCATCATAAACAACTTTGCAATAGGCGACGCCCGCCTTCAAATGATTAAACAACAAGCGATAGCGTTCTTCAGACTCTTTTAGATACGCCTCTGTTTTTATACGGGAAGAGACATCGCGCACAACGGAAAAAACAAAGCGTTCTTCACCAAACAGATAAGAAGAGGAAACGACTTCCACATCAATGGAGCCTCCCTTTTTCTGTTTTAATTGCGTTATGCAAAGGTCCTTGCCCGTTTTACGCGCCCGATCTAAATGGTTGACAAGAGTAAATTCTTTTTCCTTTTCGTGAATTGTGGTAAACAGAGCGTCAAGTAATTCATCCTCTGAATAGCCCAGCATCTGAGTGAAACTTGAATTCACGTTTTGGATACGGCCCTTTTCATCTAGCGTACAAAAACCATCAATTGCGCTCTGTTGAATTAAATGATTGTGTTGAACTTGTTCACGCAAATCATCCCGCAGATGAATCATATCGCTGATATCGGTAATGAATCCCTCGAGAAACATCAATTCATCGTTTGGGGAATAAACCCCAACGCCGCGTTCCCACACCCATTTTATTTCTTGAAATTTTGCCAGAATTCGATAGGTCAGTTCAAACGGGCGTTTCTGGCGGGTCGCGTTTTGTATCTCGTCACCGACCATCTGCTGATCGTCGGGATGAATAAGTTCGCCATACGACACGACCCGGTTGCTTAAAACTTCATCTGGGTTGTATCCCGTCAGCGCAGAGCAGCCTTCACTGCTATACATCATCGTCCATTGAGCATCAGGCTTGCATCGGTACGCAATTCCAGGCAGGTTGCCCAACAACGTCGCTAAGCGGCGTTCACTTTCGATGAGTTCGCGCTCCGTTTGCTCGCGCCTCCGAAGAACCAAAGAGAAGACATATCCCCCAAAAAGAAACACACCGCAAACAACAAGACGTACATAGAGTTCATGGGTTGGCACATGGAGAAGAAAAATATCGACAAATGATCCCTCATAGAAAAACAGCGTATCCAACACTGCGTCAATGATCCAAAACGCAGCGCCGCACATGACTGAAAATAGAATAACTTTGGTTTCGCTTTTCATCTCATTTCGCGCAATACAAAAAAATTCTCAAATTTTCTTAAACAGGGATTTTTGAGAAAATGAATAGAGCCATATATTCAGTGTAATTTCTCACAATTTATAAGCAACTTATATATTTATTATAAACATACAAAAAAATGACGCATATCGCAATGCCTAGAAATTAAGGCGTTCTAAAAGGCGTCGCACTCTCAATGCGCCGATTTCCTTCGCAGATAACGGGGTTCATGGTAAGGTGTATTCTTTGGCCTTTCAAAATCCATGGAGCAGAAGCAATGGACGTAAACCAAACTCAGCCGCTTGTCGGCGTTATCATGGGCTCAAAATCTGACTGGGAAACCATGTCAAACGCTGAAGACGCCTTGAAAGCGCTTGGGGTTCCATACGAAGTCAAAGTCGTTTCAGCGCATCGTACGCCTGACCTGTTATTTGAATACGCCTCCACCGCTGAGTCGCGCGGCATCCAGGTCATTATCGCGGGCGCGGGCGGCGCGGCCCATTTGCCCGGCATGTGCGCCAGCAAGACAACGCTGCCGGTCTTGGGCGTTCCTGTGCAATCCCGCGCACTCAATGGGATGGACTCGCTGCTCTCGATCGCTCAAATGCCCGCCGGGGTCCCTGTGGGGACCTTCGCCATTGGCCGGGCGGGCGCGATCAACGCTGCGCTATTCGCCGCCTCGATTCTGGCGAACCAATACCCGGCGATTCGCGACGCGCTGAAATCATACCGGGCCAACCAGACCCAAACCGTTTTAGCGCATCCCGATCCGCGGGAGGAAATATGATTGTCGGAATTCTCGCGGCGGGACAACTGGGGCGGATGATCGCTCTGGCTGGATATCCGCTCGGTCTACAGTTCCGGTTTTTAGAACCGAAGGCGGAAGCGCCTGCGGCGCGGCTGGGCGAGTCAATCCAGGCGCCGTATGACGATATGGACGCGCTCGCGAAATTTGCGGAAGGGCTTTCGGTCGCGACGTATGAATTTGAAAACGTCCCGGCGGAAGCCGCCGAATTTTTGACCGACCATGTTCCGTTTTACCCGCCGTCGTCGGTCTTGGGCGCCTCACAAGACCGGCTCGAAGAAAAATTCCTGTTTCAGAAATTGGGAATTTCGACTCCACCCTTTCTCGCGGTTGATTCAAAAGACGATTTGCAAGAAGCAGTCAAAACCATTGGCGTCCCCGGCGTATTAAAAACCCGGCGTATGGGCTACGACGGAAAAGGCCAATGGGTGATTCGCGATCCCAAAGACGCAGGCCCCGCCTGGGAGCAAGCAACGGGCGCCGCTTTAATTTATGAGGCGTTTGTGCCCTTTGAACGCGAAACCTCGATTGTCGCCGCCCGCAATCGCAGCGGCGAAACGGTATTTTATCCTCTGGTTGAGAACCATCACCGCGAAGGCATCCTGCGCGTCACCCGCGCCCCGGCGCCCAATATAACCGACGAATTACAAGCCGAAGCGGAGCGTTGCGCTCAACTCATCATGGACGCGTTTGAATACGCAGGCGTGTTGACGATTGAGTTTTTTCAACATGAAGGAAAATTACTCGCAAACGAAATGGCCGCCCGGGTCCACAATTCCGGTCACTGGACCATCGACGGCGCCGTGACCAGCCAATTTGAAAACCATTTGCGCGGCATTCTAAACATGCCCTTGGGCGAGACGACGCCGATCGGGCATTCCATCATGCTCAATTTGATTGGCAGCGCCCCCCCGCGCGAAGCGGTGCTGGCCGTCCCTGGCGCGCATTTGCATCTATACGACAAAGCGCCGCGCCCGGGCCGAAAGATTGGTCACATCACCCTGTGTGATGAAAACCCGCATACTCTCGAACAACGCGCCGCCGCGCTGCAGCCGTTCGTCGAAGGCTCCGTCTGCAAATCCACTTCTGTCCACGCATAAAAAAAGGGCGGCAAGCGCCGCCCTTTCTCATTCATACTTTATCCATACGTCTCTGATTAATACATGCTCCAATGACTGACGTCCGAACCAGCGGAGTTCAACGTCGCGCCCAGAACATAAACCGTTGCGTCTTCATTCGGCGTAATGGCAGGCAGTTGAATCTCTGACAGCGCCTTGCTTGCATTCAACGCAAAACGACGATAGTTTAAACCAGCGTTGATGTTCGCAGGAACACCCGCAGTGGATTTTAAACCATCGAAGACATTGCTGTCTGACTGAATATCAATCTCGCCGCTGTAAGCCGCCATCCAGAAAATACCGGGGCCCCAACCGTCGCCGCTGCTGGCGTCTGTAAAGCGCACAAACACTTCTTTGCCCGGATTATTCGCCAAGGCCGAAGTCAAATCGATGGTGTAATAGGCTTTGTTGTATTCATTGTGAATATCTTCGCCAAACATTTCCATCGCATCGAGAACCGTTTCAAATTCCGCGTCGCCGCTGTTTTCTTGATTCACGATGGAGATGCCGTACAAGTCTGCGCCCCAACCGTCAGCGGGTTGACCGTCGCTGAAGCGAAGGTAGATGACGTTTTCCGCATTACCTGACAGATAGGAAGCCAGGTTATAGGAATAAACAGCCAAGTTGCTATTATCGCGGGGTTCTTCGCCGGTATCGCCAACCCAGTCTTGCGCAATGTCAAAGTTCTCATCCGCGCCTGCGATTTCAACGATAAACTGGTTGCCGACATTCACGAGAGCATAGGCGGCAGTTAAATCATTCGCTAAATCAAAGCGGTAGGTCATCGAAGCGCCGCCATCAGCGAAGCGATGGTTACCGCTCAAGTTTGCGCTATTCTCGAACAAGAAATCATTTTCTTGCGGCGAACCGGGCGTAACTTGTTCATAGCGAATCTGGTCTGTCGGGCCTGACAAGCCAACGATAAAGTTGTTTGCCATATCGACCGTGACTTTGGCTTCATTAACGTCATCGGCAAAATCAAAATGGTAGGTCAAAAACCCGTTGCCGTCGGCAAAGCGGTGACCGCGGCTCGATGGGCCGGAAGCGCTGTTGTCATACAAATACTCCGCTTCGGTTTCGTTGCCGTCGGTTTGAAATTGCGCATAGATTTCTGAATCGCCAACCGGGGCAACTTCTACCATAAAGGTTTCTTCAAACTCCTGAACGTCGCCGGTGAATATCTGCAGATTGCGAACATACGGCCCCCATCCATCCGCCGGAGTGGCGTCAGTGAAGAGCACAAAAATCTCCTGCGTTCCTTCTGCGAGAAATTGAGTCAGATCAAATTCGTAGAACTTCAAATTCCCCAATGCGCGATGCTCGAAGCCGTCATAGATATCCATCGAATTCGCGATGATGGTATACCCCTCCGTGGTTGAGGCTTCAGGGTCCATGTAAGAAGTTGCAATTGAGATTTCAAAATTATTGCCGACCGTAACGCCGAGTTTCGCCGATTGGAGATCAGCGGCGACGTCAAAGACATAAAGAGCGAATCCTGTCCCGTCAATAAAACGGGCGGAGCCATCGCTGTTTGAGCCGCGGTCTTGCAGCATGAACAATACCTCATCATCCGAAAGCGTATCAAACTGTTCGATCACTTCAACGGCGCTGTCATCGGTGTATGAAAGAAAGACGTTGTCATACGCCGACGGTGAGGTTTGCCATCCCGCGACAGGCGCAAAGCGCTGGGTTTCCGTCGTTCCGTCCGCATAGATAAAATTAATCATGCTGAATGGATTGCCGTAACTCCCTGGCGCAGACAAGTAAGCCAAGTCGATGGAAGAAAACAGGCCGTCTTCAACATCCAAAACCTGTCCGTTTACCGTCATCGCGTCCAAGGCTTCCGTCAGCAACGGAGCGAACATAAAAGATGTGCGCCCATCCATTGTCGTCGTTGCTTGACCGTCCAAGTAACTTCCCGGCAATGAGCCTTCATAGAGCGAGCCGTCTTCTTCATCTAAAAAGGGCGTTAAAGAACTGCCCAAGACGCTGGTGACAACCTCTGCGTCGAGCGACTGGCTTAAATCCAGGTACTGGGGTTGAGAGACGGCGGGTAACGTAAGCACTGCAATGAAAATAAGATACAACAGTGATCGCATGTCAAATCCTCCGGTGAATAGAATATATGCTCAATTTAAAGATAGCACAAAATAGTGGAATCATCAAATGTTCTATCAAATATTTATTAAGTAGTTCTAAATAAAGAAAATAATGCTACATCCGGTAAGTGAATACCTACTATTGTTGGATGACCATCATTTTGATTCTGAAAACCAGTTCCGGCATGGGTGCGACTCTGGGAGCGCCTGTGCGTAAGCCTGAAAGCCCGCACTGAAGCGAGCAGAGTTGTACCCATGCCACATGTAGCGAAATCTCAATTCAATTTATTAAAATAAAATATCCAATTTACGGAAGAACCCTATTTAAACATATCAGTTCACGTTCAACTTCGACCTCTTCCACCGGATACGTTCTGCAAATAAACAGCCGTCGGGCGGATCGAGACGGACGCGGTAACGCACCCATCATTCGGGTCCATTAAGTCGCCTAGCGCGTCGCGGCTTTTGTAGAACGCGCCCGTGGTTGGCGCCTTGCCGCCGCCGTCGATCAAGATGCGAAAGGTTGTCTTCGTTGTTGGTTTGATCGCGCGAAATGGAATTACAGCGCATACGCCGCCCCCCCGCACCGCCGATCGCGACGAACGCTTGCGCAAATCAATGATTCCCTTGCCAGCGTCGATTTCATGGTGCGTCGTGAAATCAAACGGCAACACGGGAGATTCAATCGCGCCAGACGCCAAAACGGCGCGGCTGTCCATCGCCTGCATGACGTTGGGATTATAAAGCAAAAACAAATTGATTTCGTCGATGCTGCGTTGGTCAGGGTTCAATAGCGTAACAATCAAATTAAAGGTATCGCCTGTTTCAATTTCATTGTCTTCAAGATGCAATAGCAGTTGAGCGGGCTGCTTACCGGATTCATCCAACGGCGCCGCGTCGAGCGAAGAGGTAATCAGGTTGGATCGGGCAAAATCCTGATTGGGGTCTAACACCTGAAAATGCAACGGCACAACGCCGTCCATCAAATTTTCGCTGGAACCAAGCCAATCCCGCCCTTTTACAATCAAATGCGTTGAGAGTTGAGCGTTCCCATCGCCCCTTGGCTCGAATCCAAAGCGGATCGACGATTCATCGCTTGGACGCAGCGGGACAAACATGAACGACGCGACAAAATACGAACCGCTTTTGGTAAATGTTTGCGCTGAGGTTTGAAATTGAATTTCACCCAGCAGCGGGTTGATCTGGTTGGCGACAATGCGCCCGGCGTCCGCTGCGTCAGAAAAAAGGGCGTTGGGTAAATCATTAGACGACCCCGACGCCTGTTCTTGCTGCGGCAAAAGATATTGCGCCGCATTCGCCGCCGCCCATTGCCCGTCTTCTAATCGGCCCTGCACCGGCATTAACACATCCGGGTCATAGCGCAATTGAAACGCCAGCGAATCAAATTCATCGGCCTCAGGCATCGACAGTTTTACATCCACCGTAAACGGTTCACCGAGATTCATCATGCTTGACTTGGACACTAAATACAACACATTGACGGGCCGCACGTTCACCATGCCGGGCGCCGCCTGCTTAGAGGGCTCTTTCCCGCCTGAAGCGCCGCCTAAGATCGAAATCGTGGAACTTCCACCGCCCGCGCCGCCGCCAGTTGGCGCACCGCCTGCTTGAGACGGACGCGGAGCGCTGCGTTGGTTTCCACGCGAGGTTGAGTTGCCTCCGCTCAGGCTTTCGTCTTGGCTGCCGCGAGACGAACGGCGGCTCGAGCGCCGTCGGTTGTCGCTGGACTGGCTGCTTTGTTGATTATTGAAAGGTGAACTCGAATTGCCCAAGGAAGACGAATTATTCTGACTATTTTGATTATTGGAATAGTTCGAATTGTTGTTTCCATAAAACGAATTGGCGTCTTGTTGAGCATGGGCGCCGCCCGAAATTACACAAGCGGCAATGGCGAATAAAGATGAATAGCACAATACAGATAGAAATGATTTCAACATAATGTCCTCAATCAAAAAAATAACGTCTGTTACCCCTGTTAACGATTGAGTACTCCATTTAATGAGAAAAATATTTTGGTTCATCCGGTAATTGAGGATCAACATTGATGGATGGCTAGGAAAACGTAGTCCGGCCTATCAAAAATTGACAAACCAATTCAGGCATGGGTGCAACTCTGGGAGCGCCTGTGCATAAGGGCCTGATAGCCCGCACTGAAGCGAGCAAAGTTGCGCCCATGCCACATGCACTGAAATCTCAATTGAATTTGTAAAAAAGTATCCCGTTTTCGGAAGAACCAATATTTTTACCGGGCATTTACTCTCAACCAACAATCAACGACGCGCATAAAACACGCCAGCGCTTTGCTGTCTTCATCTTTGAAAATAATTGGCTTACCGCTCAATAAATCTCAATCCGCCCCGTTTAATTTCATACAAGGCTGGATACACCCGGTCCGTCTGGCCGTCGAGCCAGACATTTGAACGAAAATTCATCTCCAATCGGAAAGGGAGACCTCCATGTCGGGTTTGTTAGAATCAATGGTCGAACAGAAGCAACTGTCGGTTGCTGATGCAGAGAAACTGTTTGCGTTAATCGACCAGGGCAGCGTTCAAGCCGACTCGGAGGAAGATGTTTTACATTGGCTGGCGGTCGAGTATCAACTCCCCATCACATCCCTACAGGATGTGCCCATCGACCGCCAGCTACTTTCTGAATTTCCCGCGCGCGTCTTGTTGAAAGAAGAATTACTGCCGCTGCAGCGCACCAACGGCTCGGTCGATATCGCCACCAGCCGATTGTTTGCGACAGACGGCTTCGATGCGCTGCGTTCGATGACTCAATTAAAATTGCAACCAGTGCTGGCGCCGCGCGAAAGCATTTTGCGCGAGCTCAAAGAGCGCTTGGGCGTAGGCGCCGACACCATCGACTCGCTCGACGACGACCTGAACCTGCAAATCGTTGAAGAATCGTCTGACGACAACGTCGACCTCGACCAGGCCGCCGGAGACGCCTCGATCATTAAATTCGTCAACCAGGTGTTCAGCGACGCCATCGACTTGCGCGCGACCGATATTCACATGGAGCCGTTTGAAGATGAACTGCGCATCCGCTACCGCATCGACGGCGTGTTGCAGAGCGTACCGGTGCCGTCGCAGATCAAACGCTTTCAGCCCGCGATTGTCTCTCGCGTTAAAATCCTCAGCCATTTGAATATCGCCGAGAAGCGCCTGCCCCAGGACGGGCGCATTAAAATCCGCATTAAAGACGGCGAAGTCGACGTGCGTGTTTCCATCATCCCCATGCTGCACGGCGAAGCAGTGGTCATGCGGCTCTTGCGGCAGGATTCATCCATCCTGGCGCTAAGCGAACTGCACATGGCCGAGCGCGAAGACCAACTCTTTCGCAGCATTCTTGAATTACCGCACGGCATCGTGTTGGTCACCGGGCCGACCGGCAGCGGGAAAACCACATCGTTGTATACCGCGCTGAGCGAGATTAACGACAGCGAGCGCAAGATCATCACCATCGAAGACCCGATTGAATACCAGCTCAAAGGCATTAACCAGATTCAGGTGTCAGAGAAATCCGGCCTCACCTTTGCGCGGGGGCTGCGCTCGATTCTGCGCCACGACCCCGATGTGATTCTGATCGGTGAAATTCGCGATGAAGAAACCGCCCAGATCGCCGTGCAAGCCTCGTTGACCGGCCACCTGGTTTTCTCGACCCTACACACCAACGACGCCCCCGGCGCGATTACGCGCTTGATCGACATGGGCGTCGAGCCTTACCTGGTCGCCTCGTCGCTGGAAGCGATTCTGGCGCAACGGCTGGTGCGGGTGTTGTGTCCTCATTGCAAGCAGGAAGACCATACCGAAAAAACCCATGCGTTGCGTCAGCGCTTAGAGATACAAAGCGACGCCGTGATCTATCAAGCCACTGGCTGCGAAGAATGCCGCCAGACCGGCTTCCATGGACGCCGGGCAGTATTCGAGATGATGGGCATGACCAACGAAATTCGTGAGATGGTTTTAAATGAACATTCGTCCGGCGTCATCCGCCAGGCGGCGCTGCGTTCAGGCATGAACACGCTCAGCCAAGACGGATGGAGGCTGGTCGTGCAGGGCGCGACCACCGTCAACGAAGTCTTGCGCGTGACCAAAGACGAGGGCGTTAAAGCGTAACATATTTTCAGAAAAGAAGACGAAACCTGATGTCACAATACCGATACCGCGTACTACAAAGCGATGGCTCGCTCTCAGAAGGGCTGATTGAAGCCCAAGGAAAAAACGACGCCTTCAGCCAACTAGAAGCGCGCGGTTGGAACCCCATTCAAATCGAAGAAGAACGCAACGGCAAGCAAAAAACCGCAGGACTGTTTGACGGCCTGCAATTCAGCCAGCGCGTTTCCTACAGCGAGTTAGAAAATTTCACCCGCCTCTTGTCAAACCTGCTGGCGGCGGGCATCCCGCTGAGCCGCGCTTTGGTGTTGTTATACAAAGAAACAGGCAACCCGGTCGCGTCCGCGCGTTGGAAGGAACTGCATGACCTGGTGGTCGACGGCAACTCGCTGGCCGACTCAATGGCGCAGTTCCCCGACACATTTCCACGCGTGTATGTCGCGATGGTGCAAGCGGGCGAGACGGGCGGCTTCTTAGATTTGGTGTTGCATCAGATCGCCGAATTCCAATCGCGTGAAAAAGATTTGCGCTCAAAGGTAATGTCCGCATTGATTTATCCGGCTGTCTTGCTGACCTTGGCGATTGCGGTAGTCATTTTCCTGATGGTCTTTTTCATCCCACGTTTTCAAAAATTATTCTCCGGCTTCGGCGCCGATTTACCTATGCTGACCCAAGTCATCGTCTCTGCCAGCGACATCATTCGCAACTACGGCGTATTCGTCGCCATCGCCGTAGGGGTCGCCTATTACTTTGCCCGCGCGTGGCTGGCGACTGACCAGGGCAAGCGCATCAAAGAAACCGCGCTGCTCAACCTGCCGGTCATCGGCCCGCTGAACGCAAAATTCGCGATGGCGCGCTTCTGCCGCATGTTGGGGACGCTGCTCGGCGCGGGCGTTCCGCTCATTAACAGCCTCAACGTCGCGCGAAAATCCATTCAGAACCAGATTTTATCCGACGCGGTGTCGGAATCGATTGAAAGCGTAAAAAAAGGCGACCAACTCGCGACCAGTTTCGCCGACTGCAAGCAGTTGTTCCCCGGGACGGTGCTTGAAATGATTAAAGTCGCTGAAGAAACCGGGCGGCTCGATCAAGAGTTGCTGCGTCTTTCTAACACGACCGAAAGCGACTTGGAGCGCAACTTGCGCACGGCGGTGTCGTTGTGCGAACCGCTGATGTTATTCATTATTGCGGGATTCATCGGGACGATTTTCGTCGGGATGGTGATCCCGATTTTTACCATACAAGACTACATCAAATGATGTTGAAGAGGAGACGCAGCATGAACACAAAAACGAAACAGAAACAACGACGCCGCGCCCAAAGCGGCTTTACCCTGGTGGAGATGTTGTTGGTGCTGGTGATTCTGGCGACCTTGGCGGCCATCGTCGTGCCCAAATTCGCCGGGCGATCCGAACAAGCCAAAGTCACCGCCGCCCTGACTCAGATCAAAAATCTCGAAATGGCGCTGGCCGCGTTTGAGGTCGACAACGGCTTTTATCCCAAAGGCAGCGGCGGGCTTGAAGACCTGGTCGAACCGCCCAACAACGCCAACGACTGGCGCGGGCCGTATATCGACGACGTGCCCATCGACCCGTGGGGCAACGAATATGCGTATACCTATCCCGGCAAACATAACACGCGCGGGTTCGACATCCTTTCGATGGGGCCGGACGGACGCAGCGGCGGCGATGATGACATTAACAATTGGACGAAAAAGAAATAACCGGAGCGCCGCGCAAGGCTTCACCCTGATCGAGATGATCTTGGTGATGGGCCTGTTGACCATCATTGCTCTGATTTCAGCGCCGTCATTATCGCGCTTTTTTCGCGGCAACGAGATGCTCGATGAAGCCCGCCAGTTCTTAGCGCTGACCCGCTACGCCCGCGCGCAAGCGGTTTCGACCGGCGTCCCGATGCTTATGTGGATCGACTCTCCGCGCCAGGAATACGGCCTGAGACCACAGCCGGGCTATGAATTAGAGACCGACGAGAACATCGGCTTTGAATTGCCGGACGATATTGAATTTGAACTGTATCCCATAAACACCGACAAAGACGGCATGAATTATTTTGTGTTCGACGCCGAGGGCGGCATCGATGCGCAAAATGTAAAATTACTTCACTTTCAACGCAGCAACGAAAAAAACGAAGACGGAATCATCATCGTACAATCGTTGTTGCGCCCGGAATTTGAGATCGTGGATGAAGATGATGCGGATTTATCGTACTACATCCAATAAAGCGCGGCGACGCGGCGTTCTATCTAGTAAGCGCGGGCAACGCGGCTTTACGTTTCCTGAGGTGTTGGCGGCGATGCTGTTCACCGCCATTGTGATTCCCACCGCGTTGCAGGGAATATCCATCGCCCACCGCGCGTCGGTCTATTCGCAGCGCCAAGCGGTCGCCGTACGTCTGGCGGAACAAGTGATGAACGAAACCATCATCAACCAGGACTGGCAGACGGGACGCAATGAGGGGAGTTTTGAAAACGAACACCCCTTCTTTCATTGGAAAATGACATCTGAAACCTGGCAACAAGACGACATGACGGAACTCACGGTGTACGTGTTTTTTCCATTACAAGGCCAAGAGCGTTTCATACAGCTCAGCGCCTTAGTCAGCGACGACGAATTGAATGAAGAGAGTTAAGCGGAACATACCCGGCGAAAGAGGGTTCACCCTGATCGAGTTGCTGTCGGCGACGGCGATCTCGGCGATCTTAATCATTTCGCTGAATACCGTTCTCTATAACGCATTCAACATGCGCGACCGCTCCTATGAATCCGTCTCCCGCACCAGCGCGCAACAATACGCCGTCAGCGTGATGAAGCGCGACCTCAAACAGATGCTCCCGCCCAGCGAAGCCCTCGAAAGCGAGATCATCGGCGAAGACATTGGCGGGCGCGACATGCCTATTTCTCAATTGGAGTTCTATACAACCTCCGGCGCGTTCGACTCGTCTCAACCTTGGAGCGACGTCCAACGGGTGGAATACACTCTCAAAGAAATCCCCGCGATGTACGAAAGCGGAGTCGGCCCAGAAGACAGTTTGTACCTAGTCCGCTCGATTGAACAAAACGTGCTCGCGCAAACCGATGACGAGCCTCCCGTCCAGGCGTTGCTGGCTGACGTGCGCGGCTTCATGGTCTCATATTACGACGGCGAATCGTGGAGCGAAACGTGGGACAGCAGCGAAATGGCGGAAGACGACGAGGAAACGGCGTTGTTGCCGCAAGCGGTCCGCGTACAACTAATACTTGCAAAACCAAGCGATGAAGCTGCGGTCGATGTCAATCTAAAACAACAGCCGCTCGAACAAATTGAGTTCCTCGTCCCGATCACCATGCAATCCATCACTCAGCCCGAAGAGGACGAAGAGACCGCAGAGACTGCATCCAGCGACGGAGAAAACAACAACCCCAACAGCGAAAATAACAACGACGGGCAAAGCGGAGGAACGCAACGATGAAGCGCTCCTCGATTTCTCATCGCATAAAACGTAATCACAACGCGCAATCGGGCGCGGTATTAATTATCGTATTATGGATCGCAGCCGGGCTGGTGACTGTCGCCTTGCTGTTTGGTCAGTCAATGATGTTTGAGTATCGCATTTCAGAAAATTCCAAAGCGGGCGCCCAGGCCGAATTCGCCGTCGAAAGCGCGGCGCGATACGCGACCCATATTTTAGAGAACCTTGAAACAAGCGGCTCGGTTCCTGATGAAGACGAATATTACCCCGAGGCGGTACAGATCGGCGAATCCCTGTTGTGGATGATCGGGCGCAACCATCAGGATTCGACCGATAGCATTCCTGAATTTGGATTGATTGACGAAGGCTCCAAGTTAAACATCAACACCGCGACGGTGGAAATGTTAGAGGCCCTCCCGGGCATGACCGAACAATTCGCCGCCGCCATCATCGACTGGCGCGACGAAGACGACGAGGTCACGGAGAACGGCGCCGAGGCCGATGCGTATGCGATGTTGAATCCATCCTACCAATGCAAAAACGCCCCGTTTGAAACGGTGTTTGAATTACGCATGGTCTATCAGGCCGACGACGATGTATTGTTTGGCGAAGACGCCAACCTGAATGGCTTACTCGACCCCAACGAAAGCGACGGCGATATTTCTCTGCCCAGCGACAACCGCGACGGCGCGCTCGACGCAGGCCTGTTTGAATACGTCACCGTCTACAGCCGCGTTCCCAACACCAATAGCGAAGGCGAAGCGCGGGTCAACATTAACGGCGACGACGACCAAGCCTTGACCACGCTGTTCACTGAAACCTTCGGCTCTGAACGGGGCGGTCAAATCACGACGTCGCAAGGTCAGGGACAAGACGACTTTACCAGCCTGTTGCAGTTCTACATGGTCAGCGGTCTCAGCGAAGAAGAGTTCGCACAAATCGAAACGGAAATCTCCATCAGCGACGACGAATATCAACCGGGCCTCATCAACGTCAACACCGCCAGCGCAATCGTCTTGGCGTGCGTCCCCGGCATTGATGAATCCCAGGCGCAAGAAATCGCCTCGCAACAAGCAGACCATCTCGAAGACAATTCCGTCGCCTGGGTCAAAGATATTTTAGGCGACGAAAACACCATCCAAGCCGGGCCGTATCTGACCGGGCAATCGTATCAGTTCACCGTTGACGCGGCGGCGGTGGGGCGTCATGGCCGGGGGTTCCGGCGTACGCGCTTCGTCATCGACCTCAGCGAGGGAGAAGCAAAAATCGTCTATCGCCGCGACTTGAGCGGAATGGGTTGGGCGCTGGGCGAACGCCTGCGCCGCGATCTCATGCAATGGAAGGAGTCAGCGCTGTGATTGGTTCGCAGTCATCGGTATATAAATCTATCATCGGCATCGAATTTGAGCGCGAATCGGTCAAAGCGGTTTCTGCGGTTAAAAACGGGCATGGATTAAAAATCAAAAAAACGCTCAGTGCCCCCATCGAAGCCGATTGGCTTTTGTCGAATCCCGACCGATTGGGCGAAGAAATTCGCGCACAATTCGCCCAAGTGGGCATTCAAGAATCGCATTGCATGATCTGCCTGCCGCTGCAATGGATTTTGAAACACCGTATCGAAGTCCCCGACTTGTCCCCCGAGGATTTACAAAATTACATCCGCCTGCAAGCCGAGCGCGCGTTTCCCTTCCCGCTCGATGAGTTGTCGCTCTCAACCACCTGGTATCAAACCAGCGACGGCAAGCGCTTTGCGTCGATTGCGGCCGTGCGTTTGTCGCACATTGAAACGCTGCGCGCCGTTTGCAAAAAAGCCAAACTCACGCCGGTGAGTTTCACCATCGGGCTGCCGCCGGATTCAAAAGACGCCCAATGCGAAAACGCCGTGTTCCTTAAAAAGCGAGAAGACGGCATTGATTGCCAGATCATCCGCCAAGGCAAAATGATCGGCTTTCGTTTTCTTGAAACCAACTGGACGCATGATTTACAAGACGCCGTCCCCGCGCTGTTTCGCGACATTCGCGTAACCCTCAGCGAACTTCCGCTTTCAGTGCAAACCGCAATCCGCACTCTCGTGATCTGCGGCCCGCAAGAATGGGTCGACGATTTCAGCCGCCATGCGGCCCCGTTTGCGGATGCAATGAACATGCGCCGGCTTCAGTTCAACACGCTGCCGCAGCAGCCGGCGGTGATGAACGGCGACGCCTATTGGATCAGCCCCATCTATCAAGCGGCTAACCAATTCGTCCGTGACAAAAAAGCCCAGATCGAGTTTCTTCCGCCCAAAGTGAACCGGCTCAAACAATGGGCGTCAAAAATTTCTTCGCGCGGCAGCCTGCTCGCGGGCGCGTCAGTCTCAATCGTGCTGGTTGTCGTCATCGCCGCGCTGCTTTATCAGCATTTCACCTGGTCGGGCCTGAATTCCCGTTGGGAGAAAATCCGCGACCAGGTAGATGAAGTCAGCCTCATTCAAAACAACGTCAGGCAATTTCGCCCGTGGTTTGACGAATCGCTGCCGGTCTTATCGAGCATTCAGAGCCTGGTCGAAGCGTTCCCTGAAGAAGGCAGCGTATGGGTGAAGATCATTGAGATCGACGGAAACCAGGCGATTTCCTGTTCCGGCTTCACCCGCGACAATCGGGCGCTTTCAGAAATGCTGAACCGCTTATATCAAGACGAGCGCATCCAAAACTTAAATCTCGAACAACGGCTCGGCGAAGCGCCTACTACATTCACCTTTAAATTTCAGTGGATCGGCAACTAAACCATGAACAGCGAAAACAGACAACGAACGTTAGTGATCGCCGCCATACTTTGCTTTGCGTTGTTCGCGGGCGACAAACTCATCGCGTCTCCATTGATCGCCTACTGGCAAGAGACCGCCGAAGACGTTGCGGCGTTGCGTCAGTCGCTTGCGGAAGGCGAACTGTTGCTTTCGCGCGAAGGGTCGCTGCGCAACCGCTGGCACATAATGCAGCGCGACGCCTTGCCCGCCGACAAGCCGCAAGCGGAAAGCCTCGTTCTGCAAGCGGTCGACCATTGGGTCAATGAAAGCGGCGTCAACATTCTTTCATTCAAGCCGCAATGGAAAGACCAGGACGATACCTATTTCACATTAGAATGCCGCGCATCGCTGCAAGGCCCGATTCGCTCCATCACTCATTTTTTACATCAACTCGAGAGCGACCCCTTGTCGCTCAAAGTGGAAGACATCGATCTCATCGCCCGCGATGAGACGGGAAACGAACTCACTCTGACCGTTGTGTTCAGCGGTCTTCAATTTAAACCGGATACAGACGATGAATAATACAAAAACGCACCCGCTTCCTTCATTCGCCTCCGTCGCGCTCCTTCTTTTTTTGGGAACGCTGCTCGCGGCGCCATGCTTCAGTCAGGAAAGTTCCAACGAAGAGACAAACGAACTTTCGACGTTCCGCCTGATCTATGAACGCAACATCTTCAATCCAAACCGGGAAAAGGAAATTGAACAACCGGTGGTTGAAGTAAAACCGCAGGCGGATGAAATTTCGCTGGTCGGAACCCTTGTCACCGAGACCCAGCGCTTCGCCTTTTTCGACGGCTCGTCTTCGAGTTACCGCCGCGTACTGACCGTCGGCGCAGAAATCGGCGGCGGCGTCATCCAGGCCATTGAAATCTCAAGCCTTCATCTTCGTTTCGGCGATGAAGAGATGGTCCTCCCCGTCGGCAAAGGGCTGGCGAGAGAAGAAGGACAACCGTGGCGCCTGCAAGACGCCCCGCGCCGGGTGGAACTCAAACCCAAAAATGACGGCCCAAAAGAACAACCCACACCAGCCACCGACCTGTTGCGCAGACTCATGGAAAAACGAAATCAGGAGCAAAGCCAATGAAAGCCGCAACCCTAAGCCTCATGTTGACGACCTTGCTTTTTATACAACAAACTTCGTTCGCTCAGGAGGAGGCGCCCAAGCCAACGCCAAACGGCGACAATGAAATCCTCTTGAATTTTCGCGGGGCCAGCCTGGACGCGGTGCTCGACTACCTCAGCGAAATCGCCGGGTTCGTGATCGTCAAACAAACAGACGTCTCAGGCCAAATTGACGTCTGGAGCCGCCAGCCCTTAAGCCAGGACGAAGCGATCAACCTGCTAAACACCGTGTTGCATGAAAAAGGCTACGCCGCCATCCGCAACGGGCGCATCCTCACCATCGTCGACCGGGACGACGCCATTAAAAAAGACATCCCGGTCAAGACGGGCAACAACCCCGATCTGGTACCCAAAACCGACGAAATGATTACGCAAATCATTCCCGTCCGTTACACAGACGCGCTTGCGCTCATCGACAACCTATCGCCGCTGTTGGCTGATTACGCAACCATGACCGCCAACGAAAGCAGCAACGCCGTCATCATCACCGACACTCAAGCGAACATCCATCGCATGATGGCGATCATCCGCGCTCTCGACACGTCGATCTCCGGCATCTCAGCGATTAATGTTTATCCGCTGCAATACACCGATGCGGCCGAACTCGCCGACATTGTCAATCAACTATTTGAAGTCGAAGATTCCGACAACAACCGCGGACGCGGCGGCGGCGGCCCCGGCGGGTTCTTTGGCCGAGGCGGCCCGCGGGGCGGCGATGAAGAACAAAGCGACAGCGAAGCCCGCAAAGCAGCGTCTCGCGTAGTGGCGGTCGCCGACGAAAACACCAACGCCCTCATCGTCAGCGCGCCCGAAGAATACATGGCGACGATTTCAGAACTCATCCGCCAGGTTGACACGGCGGTCTCCGATCTCACCGAGATTCAGGTGTTCCGCCTCGAATACGCCGACGCCTATGAAATGGCTGAACAGATCGAAGAACTCTTCCCTGACGACTCGAGTCAAGACCAAAATGCGGCCGCGCCCCGTTTTGGGCCAGGAGCATTCTTCGGACGAGGCGGCGGTGGGCCGCAGCAATCGCAACAAGACAACAGCGAGCGCCAGTTGCAACAAGCCACCGTACGCAGCGTCGCCGATCCGCGCACCAATTCGGTCGTCGTGTTCGCCGCGCAAGAAACCATGCAGCAAATCGAACAGATGATCAAACGCCTGGATTCAGACACCTCAAAAAAACAACGCGTGTTCGTCTATCGGCTTGAGTTCGCGGATGTGGACAACGTCGCTGAAATTCTGCGCAATATTTTTGAATCGCAAAACACCAACATCAACCGGACGGCGGACACCAACCAAAACACGCTGTCCAACCGCTCCGTCAATCTCGATACCGGCGCAACCCAGCGGTTTAATTAAAGAAGGACAAAGGTTGAACTCATGAAAAGAATATTCGCACTCGCAACCCTACTGGCCCTGATCGCGATAGCGCTGCCCGCCGATGCGCAACGGAACTTTAATTTCAATCAGACGCAGAATTCGTCTAGTAGTTCCAGCTCGCAGCGCACTTATTACTCAAACGGCATGATCGGCGAAGCCATCATCGAAGCCGACCGCGACTCCCGCTCGATCATCGTCATCACCGACGATTACACCAACGAGCACATCAAAGCCATCATCGAAAACCTCGACCGCCCCGTGCAACAGGTGTTAATCAAGGTCTTGTTCGTCGAGGTCACCTACCGCGACGATTATGATTTTGGTATCGAAGGTTCGATCGACATCAATAACGACCGCTCCGGGTCCAATGTATTCGACACCGCGTTCGGCGTTGCAGCCGAATCAGCGGGCGGCTTCTATCGTCTGCTTGAGAGCGACCTGTCTGTCACCATGCGCGCTATCGCCGAAGTCGGCAAAACCGAAGTCCTTTCGCGCCCTTCCATCCTCACCCGCAACAATCAGGAAGCGGTCATCACCGTCGGCCAGGAAGTGCCCTTCATCACCAGCAGCCAGACCACCGACCAGGGCAACACCATCAACGTCATTGAATATGAAGACATCGGAATCATCCTGCGCGTGACGCCGTTCATCACCAAAGACGGCTTGGTTGAGATGATCCTGGCGCCCGAAATTTCAACGATCACTGACGAGACGGTTCCCATTTCTGAAACCGTCAATTCGCCGGTGTTCGCCAAACGCTCCGCCGACACCGTCGTCGTCACCCCCAATGGACAGACCGTTGTTATCGGCGGCATGATGGAAGACAACAATATCGAAGTAGAAAGCAAAATCCCCATTTTGGGCGACATCCCTCTTTTGGGGTCTATTTTTCGCCGCACCCAAAATAATAAATCCAAAACGGAGTTGTTAATCTTCCTGACGCCGTATGTGATGGAAGGCCCGGAGAAACTGATCGAGCGCACCACCATTGAACGCAACGAATCCGAGTTGCTGCCCAAAGCATTCACTCCGAAGCAATTTGAACAATACCTGGGACAACCACAAGCCCCCTCAACGGTAGAGTCCGCTCCCGGCGAGGCGCCAACAGAAACCTCGTCTGAGCAGAGTGAAACACGCACGCGCTCATCAAACAGCAAGGGGCGCCCGTTCTAAATCTGGCAGTTCAAAAGAAAGACGCCGGCCTCATTTCTTAATTCGACAAGTGAATTACAGAATGAGGCCGTTTTTTTGATATTGGAGGCTGAATTCTTTCCATCTTGTAGCAGACTCGTTATTTTGTGTTAAAATGCGTAAAATACTTGTATGTATGGTTTTTGAATATTACTAATCGATGGTTGAGGTTTATACAAGAATAACAGGTTGTTCAATATTTTTATGTATAGGCTCGTTTGTTTTTTATATGTTGCTCTAATTCTATTGACCTGCGCCGATACATTTGCGCATCGTTTAACCTTTGAACATAAATTTCAGCATATCACCACCAATAACGGCCTCCAACAAAACTACATTTCGCGGATTCTACAAGATCACAAAGGTTATATGTGGTTTAGTTCGCAATTGGGAATCTGCCGCTATGACGGCTATGAGTTCCTCACATTTACCAGCGATAAAGACAGCCCGATCCAACTCATTGCTGACCATGTAAACATCATGCTCGAAGACGACCACAACAATTTGTGGGCCGGAACAGCAAAAGGCCTGACGCGGCTCAATGCCCAACGAGACCTCGGTTCACATTTCCAGCATGATCCTGATGACGAATCATCCCTGTCAAGCAACGCCGTTTATTGTATGACCCAAGATCAATTCGGTCGGTTATGGGTGGGTACCTCAAAAGGCTTCGACCTGTTCGATTATGAAACTGAAACCTTTACGCGGTTCCCGGTCAAAGCCCAAGACGACACTGGCGCCATTGCATGCGCATCAGCCATTTATTCTGGCGAAGAAAACTCCATTTGGCTGGGAACCATAGGCCGCGGCGTCATTCATTATCAGTTAGACACTGGCGAAGAGACCATTTATGAACCCGCCAATACCAATCTTACCTCCGACGTCATCCGCTGCATCGTCCCCGCCGCTGATGGAGGCCTTTGGGTGGGAATCTGGGAAGGCGGACTCGCCTATCTCGACCCGGACCTACATCAGTTCCAAGTCTATTTGCCCGATCCTGAAAATCCACACTCGATCTCAAGCCAAACCGTTACGTCGGTTTTTGAAGATGCAATGGGTTTGGTCTGGGTCACGACATGGGACGGATTAAATTTCTTTGATCCCAAGACAAAAGAATTTTCTCATGAAGTGCATGACCCAAAAAACCCTTTTAGCATCAGCAGCAACATTCTCTCCCAAGTATATCAAGACGCTTCCGGTTCAATGTGGATCGGAACCTTTGAGACGGGGCTTAACCGCTATGACCCGTTGCAATACCAATTCGACTCGATCCACAGCAACCCGTTTTCTGAAAACAGCCTCCCCTCTGATTCTTTATATGCCGTTTGTGGAGATCAAGAGGACCAACTGTGGATAGGAACTTACAACGGACTCAGCGTTTACGATTCCAACACTGAAATATTTGAGACATTTCAACACAATCCAAACGACCCAAAAAGCCTCAGCCATAATATAATCACAGCCTTGACGGAAGACCCAAGCGGACGCATCTGGATCGGAACCTGGACGAAAGGCTTAAACCACTACGACCCCGCCGCCAAGACGTTTACTCGCTATCCCTACACCGACGATGACCATAACAATGCTTCCGATAGCGTCTTAAACAATAATATTGTACGGGCGATTTTGGCGGTTGACGATCACTCGATTTGGGTAGGAACAGAAAAAGGCGGCATTAACATTCTCGACCCAGAGACATCCATGTTTCGTTATTACCGCCACGACCCAAACGATCAAACCTCCATTAGCGGGAACGACATCCGAACAATCTACCAGGATTCGAAAGGCCGGATATGGGTCGGCTCCTTCAACTACGGGCTTAACCTTTACCAGCCGGAACAAAACAATTTTCAGCGCTACCCGTATGACGACGAAACTCAAAATTCACTCAATGGAAACAGAATCAATTGTATATTGGAAGGAAACCAGGGGTTGATTTGGATCGGGACCAATAAAGGGCTGAACTCGTTCGATCCCTCATCAAACCAATTCACGTTTTATGATGCGCCCGACCAAAATATCAAAGCGATATTACAGGCGGAAAACGGCGCATTGTGGTTCAGTACAGACACCGGCATCGCTTGTTTTCACATCGAGAAAGAAAACTTTATCTTTTTTGACGACCATGACGGCATTTACTGCTCTCCCTTTCGCCAAAATGTCGCCAGCGTAATTGATGAGCAGATGTTTGTGTTTGGCGGTTCCGGCGGTTTAGTCAAATTTGATCCCGCATTGATCGCGATTAATACGTATGCGCCGCCCATCGTAATCAATTCGTTGTCTGTGTTGAATCGAAAGTATGGTTTAAGCCAAACCAACCCACGAGGCGAAATCGAACTCGACTTTACTCAAAACTCTGTCTCCTTCCAATTTGCGGCGCTCAATTACACCAATACCGCACAAAACCGATATCGCTATCGGCTAAATGGGTACGAATCCAACTGGAACGAAACCGACGCAAGCAACCGGTCAATTCAATACACCAATTTGCCGCCGGGCGATTATAAATTTGAGGTAATGGGTTCAAACAATGATGGAGTATGGAACCCCAAACCCGCAATGTTATCCATTGCAATTCATCCTGATATATGGCACAGCTCCTGGTTTCGCTCATTCCTCATATTTGCCTTCATCGCAATTGCCGTCATCATCTATCGCCTCAGCGTCGAACGCGCCGCCGCCCTCAATGCAGAGCGCCTCAAAACAGAATTCCTCGCCAATATGAGCCATGAAATCCGTACGCCGATCAATGGTATTATCGGCATGAACGAACTATTGCTCGGGACGGAACTGTCCCCGCGTCAACGGGGATACTTAGAACATTCTGAAAACTCCGCAAACCACTTGCTCAACCTGATTAATGAAGTGCTCGACTTGTCGAAAATAGATTCCGGCCAACTCAAGATGTCTCCCATTGAGCTTGATTTCCGCGAACAATTATACGAAGCCGTCTACTCCATTTCCGAAAAAGCGCATGAAAAAGGCATCGAACTTCTCTGCCACGTCTCGCCCGATGTCCCCGCGATTCTTATCGGCGACGAACTGCGCTTTAAGCAAGTGGTTCTCAACTTGATTGGCAATGCGATCAAATTCACCGACGACGGCGAGGTGGAATGCGACGTCTCCGTCGTCCATCAACACAACAGCGAGATCATGCTGCAATTCAAAATACGCGACACCGGCATTGGCGTCCCGGTTGAAAAACAGAACACCGTCTTCAATCTTTTCCATCAAGCCGACGCCACCACCACCCGCCAATATGGAGGCACAGGTTTAGGGTTAAACATTTCAATGAAAATCATTGAGATGATGAATGGAAAAATTTGGATTGACAGCCCCTATCTTGAGCGCTCAAAAAATGTCACTGGCGGGCCGGGATCGGCGTTTTTCTTCACGGCAAAATTCGGCGTCGCCGAAAACCAAATCGTTCCCGTTTTGTCTGATCCAGCCAACTGGGTGAATTTACGGATTTTGATCGTTGATGACAATTCAACCAATCTGTTAATTCTTCGGGACATGGTCAAAAATTCCTGGAAAATGATCCCCCACCTTGCCCTGAACACCGAGCAGGCCGATCAAATACTGGCGGAATACGCCATGCATGAAAACCCCATCCGCGTCGCAATCATTGATGGGCTGATGCCAAATGAAAACGGCCTTTCGTTAGCAAAACGGGTCCGGCAACACCCCAGTTATTCTTCAATCAAAATCGTCTTGCTTTCTTCCATCGAAAGCCACTATTTGCCGAACCATCAAAACCGGAAATTCGTAGACGGCATGTTGCTCAAACCCGTCAAACAAAGCGACCTGTATAATTCGCTCAGCAAAATCATCGACCATACCCCGACCCAAAAATCAAAAGAGCCGAAAGAAGAAAGCGCCGTCAAACCGTTTACCAAATCACTCAATATTCTTTTGGTTGAAGATGACGAGGTCAACCAATTGGTCACCATCAAGCGCCTTCAGTTAATGGGGCATACTGTTCAAATCGCCGCCAATGGCCAGCAAGCGGTCAATAAACACCTTCGCGAAACATTCGACGTGATCCTGATGGACTTACACATGCCGGTGATGGATGGAGTGGAGGCGACCATCGCCATACGCAATCGCGAATTAGACACGCAGAAACACACGCCCATCATCGCAATGTCAGCGGCTGTCATGCAAGAAGACCGCGACCGCTGCGTCGAATCAGGAATGGACGGATTTATCGCCAAGCCCGTCCGCTCAGAAATTTTACACAAAAAATTTCACGAAATGTTTGGATAAAGCGCATCACAACCACGCGCCGAACCACAATAAATTTCTACATCCAACACCCAACGCCGCATCCTGTCCTCAGAGCGAAAAAAACCGTATTTACAATTCAGCGTAAAATCATTATATTCTATATAAGGCTCATCATCACGCGTGTACATCTTAGAAAGAGAGAAGCCTCATGGACCGCAGAAAAGTCTTAATTGGCGCCGCAACAGGTCTCACCGCCGCCGCTTCAGGCGTATTGATATTGACCAAAGGGTTCACTCCGCCGGATGTTCCACAAAAAGAACCATCACGGATTGCTTTAAGCGCAGACGCCCAACAACCAGGCGCTTGGTCGTATCACGCGCTTGACGCAGCCGCAACAGGCGAATTGGCTTATCAGATGTACGCAGGCGGCGGGTGCATGTACGCCTCGTTCGGCAGCATCATCACCCAATTGGCGCAGCAATACGGCCAGCCCTACGCTTCTTTTCCTTATGAAATGATGAAGTACGGCTCTTCGGGAATCGGCGAATTCGGCTCGGTGTGCGGCGCATTGAACGGCACAGCCGCCGCAGTCGGATTGTTTGTAGAGAACAAAGGCCACCGCAACGCCATCATTGAAGAATTTTTTAGCTGGTATGAAAAAACCGCTCTGCCTGTTTTTGAGCCGAAAGACGCAAAAGAAAAAACCGTCGTGACCGTTTCAAATTCCGTCCTCTGCCACGCATCAACCGCGACATGGTCTAAGGCGTCCGGCAAGCGCACCGACAGCAAAGAACGCACCGAACGCTGCAGCCGCTTAACGGCGGACGTAACCCAAAAAGCGGTCGGCCTGTTGAACCAGTATGTCGAAGGCGGTTTTGAACACTCACCGGCAATCAACATCGACGCCGCAGGCTGCATTCAGTGCCACGGCAAACCGGGCAAACTCGGCAACATCAAAGGCAAGATGAATTGCACGTCATGCCATGAGACCTCGACGGCGCACACACTCTTCGCCGACGCGCATTACAAATTCATGCCCGAAAAAAGCGAATAGCCGCGCTTATTCACCCCGGCCTTGTAGACCCAGTTCTTCGGCGTGAGGTTTGAGCGCATCAATTACAAATTGAATGTGCTCCCCCATCTCGACGCCGAGTTGCTCGGCGCCCAGGCGCACTTCGTCGCGATTGACTTTGGCGGCGAAACTCTTGTCTTTTAATTTTTTCTTGACGCTTTTCGGCGCCAGGGTGTGAATGCCGTCGGGTCGCACGAAACAGCACGCGCCGACGAAGCCAGTCAGCTCGTCGCAGGCCAGCAGGGCTTTGTCCATCGCGCTTTCGCAGGCCACGCCCCATTGGGTATAGTGGCAGGCGATGGCGTGGGCCATGTCTTCTTCGCCGCGCTCGCGCAGCCATGCCATGATGCGCTTGGGGTGGTCTTCGGGCCATTGTTCATAGTCGGCGTCATGCAGCAGCCCGGTCACACCCCACAGTTCGGCGTCGCTCTCGCCGCCGCCGTATTTCACCGCCGCCGCCCGCATCACCACTTCCACCGAACGCGCATGAATGCGCAGCGCCTCGCCCGGCGTCCATTCACATAACAAATTCCAAGCTGTCTCGCGATCAATCACCATTTGCTTCACCTTAGCGTGTTTCGAGTAGATGTTTCATTGTTGAGATAGAGATTACAAACCGGTTCTGCGTCCCTTTTAATCTCATAAAACCAAATCCTTCGTAATAGGAAACCACATTTTCATTAAGCGCATCAACAACAATACCCAGAATGCCGACTGTCTCGGCTGCATTCAGAGTTGTTTTGAACGCATGAAAGATAAGAGCGTCTCCATAGCCCTTGCCCTGAAAGTTATGATCGACCGCCAATCGTCCAAGCAAAAGAAATGGCAAGTCGTTATATGGACCAATTTTTTGGTTTTCAGGAAGGTTTTCTCTTGAGACAGAATGAGCGCATATAGAATAATAGCCAATTATGGTTGGACCATCGGATAGTACATACACTTTAGTCAGGCTTCTCACCTGGTCCTGATTGGCAAATTGTTGGATATATAAATTAAGTTCTTTAACGCCGCAATCAAATGATTTGCGGTCATGAAATTTTGGACTCAGAGGTTCAAATTTCATGTTCTGAAGTGATCTCTTGATATTTCAGGGCTGCCTTTTTAAAGCGGTCTGTCGCTTCGGGAGGATTTTCGACCAACTGGAAGAACTGTTGCCAGTCATCGGCGCTAAACCGGGTTTGTTCATGCTCGGCAATCACCGCTTCGGCCATCCGTCTAACGCTGTGGCGGATAAATTTGCTTTTATCTAAATGCAAAAATTCTCTCGCCCGTTCCATCAGATCGAGCGTTATCGAATCCATGCGAACTTTTAACGTATCATCATTTCTAATATTCATTGCCTCATTTTACCTCCTTTCAACAGACACAATTATACCCACATTTGCACCCACAAACAACTATTTATGCAGTTCGATTGTCTTGCATGAACAATCGAAGCATCAAAACCCAAACAGTTGTCTATAGTCTTCTTCAGCGTAGCGGTCGGTCATGCCAGAGATGTAATCCGACGCGCAGCGTTCAAGACCATAGTGTTCAATCCGAGCCTGATAGGCTTCCGGCATTTGTCCGGGATGCTCGGTGTAATGCTCAAACAAGCGTTGGATAATCAAACGACAGCGCGAGTTTGAGCGCAGTACCTGCGGGTGGCGGTATAAGTGATCGAACAGAAACTTGCGCGACGCCTGCACATGCTGCTGCATCCCGGCGCTGAACCCGACCAGACCGTCTTTGACTTCGCCTGTATGTTGGTTCAGCCGCCGCATGGTTTCTTCGGCGAGGTCGGTCACCTGACAATTGATGAGATGCAAAATCAGCGGATAGCGCCGCCGTTTGCCGCGCCATTCAGCCACCTGGTCGCGCACCTGCTCCGCCGCCTCGCGCCACAGCGGCACCGTCATCACGTCGTCGGGATGCAACAAGCCCGAATCAATGCCGTCGTCGAGGTCGTGGCTGCAATACGATATTTCATCCGCCGCGTCAACCACCTGCGCTTCGACGCAAGGTGCGCCTTCCAGCCCCTGCCCCATACCGCGATAGGGCGTGTGGCTCTTGAGAATGCCGCGCCGCGATTCTTTGGTCAGGTTCAGCCCGGGAAACTGCGGGTAGCGCACCTCAAGATAATCGACGATGCACAGCGCCTGGGCGTTGTGTTCAAACCCGCCGGATTCATCCGCCAAATCATTCAATATGCGCTCGCCCGCATGACCGAAGGGCGGATGGCCCAGGTCGTGCGCCAGGGCGATGGCCTCGCACAGGTCTTCATTGAGCGACAGCGCCCGCGCCAGCGTCCTCGCGATCTGCGCAACTTCGAGCGTATGGGTCAGCCGGGTGCGGTAATGGTCGCTAGCGTTGTTGATAAACACCTGGGTTTTGTATTCCAGACGGCGAAAGGCGCTGCTGTGAATGATGCGGTCGCGGTCGCGCTGGTAGCAGGTGCGGTAGGCGTGTTCTTCTTCATTATATATACGTCCACGCGAATCCGCCGCGCAGGCAGCGTAGGGCGCGAGGCGCTCGCGCTCTCCTTGTTCGAGCCGTTCCCGCGACATCAGCGAGGATGTTTCATTGGTCTTCGTCATTTTGACCTCAATATGGATTCATTTCATGGCATTTATCGCATAATCCCCCCGTCGTCTTCGACTGTACCCCCCTTATTAAGGGGGGTGCTAGGGGGCAATGTCATTGACTTAAGACTTTTAGCCCCCCTTTTTAAGGGGGGACGGCGCTGAAAGCGCCAGGGGGGATTCGGGCGCAACACGTTGCGCCCCTACAGGGCTGATATTTTTGATTTCGTTGCATCAAGGTCTGCCCTCACTTCGCAACGCCTTGGCTTGCCACCCCTTAAGTCAATGACATTGGGCTAGAGGGGATTCAAATTAAGTACAAACGTCAACGGTTCCAACTCCACACTCATCTCAAATAGGCGTCTGGCGGGACATAACCGGGTCGCACGTCGCTCATGTCGAGAATCTTGCGTCCGACCCGGTAGCGATTGCCGCCCATGTAATACAACAAGAACTCTTCCGGCTGCCATCTGATCTGATCAATTTGTTCATGTACGCCGACATAAAGCACCTCAGCCGTAATCAACGGCCGCCCCGGACCCGGAATAATGTCCCGTACGCGGCATTCAATCTGCACCAGACATTCCGTTATCATCAGCGGCGTCACCGTCTTGGCGCGAGTGGTGGTTAAATTTAACACCCGTAGTTTATCAACGTCGCGACCAGAGTGCACCCCGCAAAAATGCGTCTCTTTAACCAGCGATTCACCCACCACGCCCAAAATAAAATCACCCGACTCGCGAACAAAATGAAAACTCTGCGAACTCGGCTTCAATGAGACCGCAACCATCGGCGGGTCCATCCCAATCGGCATGTACCACAATACCGGAGATACCGTATTCGCCCGTCCCTTACGGGCCGATAGCAATAAAACCGGGTGCGTTGCGATGAAATGCGAAAATGCCTCTATCGGTTTAGATATCATCTCCCGCCCGCTTTCTATATAGTAAAGAGCCGTCACAAATCCGGCGCGTTTTTCTGGAATTGCCTAGTTGCACTTGCTACAACGCCATTGATTCATTACAATCGTTCCACTGCCGAAAAAAAATGGCATTTACACAAAAACTATAGCGGCTTTTTACATCAAAATCGTGGATACGAATACAGTTACTTTAACCCGCTCACCCTACGAAATTCTCAAGGTCAACCCTTGGGCTGACGTTGAAACTATCAAAGCGCAATATTTCCACCTGGTGAAGCAATACAACCCGGAATATTACCCGGAAGAATTTATCGAAATCCGTACGGCCTTCGATATTTTAAAAGAACCTGCGTCACGCGCGGCTTCTGATGTTGAAAATTTCTCCCCGCCGCCGTCGTTCAGTCATAGCGACTACAAAGGTATGGACTTACACTCCATTTCACTCTTTAAATTAAACCAAGAGATGAAGACGCTGTGCGGCGAGCGCCAACTCGAACAACTTGAAGGCGAAGAGAAAGCAAAAGCGCTTCACTTGCTCCACGGCGCAGCGCTTTATCATTCCGTCCATAGTCATATTAATGAAGCCAAAGAAGTCTGGAACAAAATTATTGACCTCTATCCAGACGATCAGGAAGCGAAAAGCAACCTGACCTACACCGTCTGGCAAGAAGCCTTCGACCTCGCAGCCGACGGGCAGATGGAAGAAGCAGAAAACGCCTTCAAACAACTCAACGAAAGCGGCTTCAAAAACGCCGCCATCTATAAAAACGTCGCCCTGGCGCAAGAAAAACAAGGCAAAAAAGACGAAAGCCGCGAATCATGGAAAATTGCGATTGATTCGCTTAACGCCGAATTAAAAAATGACCCCGACAACGACTATATAAAAGCTCTGGTCATCGCCGCCCACAAATACACCGGCGGCTACCACCTCGAAGGCAAAAGCGAAGTCGACGGCAGCGAAGGCAATATCACCGCCGGTTCCGCCAAAGAATTAGGCTACGCCTGCATCAAACAAGGCAACTGGCGCCAAGCGCTCGAAGCGCTCGAACGCGCCCGGCAAGACAACGAACAGGATGTCGATGTCTTATGCCAACTCGCTTGGGCCTATCTTAATACAAATCAACATAAAGTCGCGTTTCAAACCTGGAACCACGCCTTGAAGATCGCCTCCTCCAAACAAGGCGTCATCGACCACTTGGTTCGAGGCCACACCATTTTTGGCAAACGCTTGATGGAACAACGCATCTTCAACCAGGCGTTAGTCCAATTTAAAAACGCCCTCAAACACGAACCCAAAAATTTCGAATTGCGGCTTCTGTTGGGCGAAACCTATTTCCAAATGCGAAACTTTACCTCCGCGTTAGCGGAATATCAGCGGGTGATGGATGTTGACCCGCGCAATAAAGTGGCCCGGCAGGGCGTGAGAGAATGTAAACGTCTTGGAGGCCTCCGATGATTGGTTGGTTGACCCGTTCCAGTCAACCCGATCCTCGCGACGTCTTCCCAATCGACAACATGCCGATTGAAACATATGGAGGCAAAGGGACCAGCGCAGTCAGGCTGATGTACAAAAAAATGCCAGCCTTGCCTGCTCCCGGCGAAACGCGGCGTCTAGCGGTAAAAAACGGCCTAGACAAGAATAAGGAAGAATTTTTCCGCCGCATTCTCCCAATACTTGACAGTTTTGACACGATCTTTAACTATACGAAAAACAGTAGTTTAGATGATAGCGATACACTCGCGAACTGGGTCAAAACGCTCGAAGCCCTCTATAGGCGCTTGCTCTCGGCTCTAGAAAAAGAAGGCTTGGTTGGGATAGAATCGCAAGGACAACAATTAGACCTCTCTGTTCATGAGGTTGTTGAAACCCGCGGAGCCCCTGAAAAACCCAACCAATTGATATTGGAAGAAATGGTCAAGGGGTATCGGTACGGAAACCGGGTTCTACGCGACGCAAAGGTAATTATCGTGAAGAACCCGAAAATAATTGAAGAATAAGAATAATACTTTACAAATACGCGTTCATCTGGATGATGCTCTCATCGCCGGATTTAGCGTCAATCGAAAAGATTTATTGATTGATAGGCCGGATTTTCACGACAAGTTCATCGAACTTATGATATATATCTAGGCCATACACTGAACGCGCGCCGGAGGATGTAGAATAGATGGCTAGGATTTTAGGCATCGACCTTGGAACAACTAACTCCGTAGTTGCGTATATGGCAGGCGATAAGCCTGTCATTATCCCCAACGACTTAGGAGACCGGATAACACCGTCGATTGTTTTCTTTCAAGACGACAGTTCGGTTCTAGTCGGTAAAAAAGCCCGGCGGGCGGCAGGTATGAACCCTGACCGCTCCATCTTCTCGATTAAGCGTCACATGGGAACGGCCTACCGCGTCGATATCGACGGCAAAAGCCACACCCCGCAAGAGATTTCAGCCTGCGTCTTGCAGAAATTGAAATCTGACGCCGAAGAATTTCTCGGAGAAGAATGCCCGCAAGCCGTCATCACAGTTCCGGCTTATTTTACGGATGCGCAACGCCAAGCGACCCGCGACGCGGGTGAAATCGCTGGATTCACCGTTCGCCGGATCATCGACGAACCCACAGCAGCCGCGATCTCTTATGGTCTCGAAAGAGAAAGCGACCAGATTTTGATGGTCTATGATCTTGGCGGCGGTACGTTTGACGTCTCCATCATCGAAATGGTCGAAGGCGTCTTTCAAGTCTTGTCAATCAAAGGCAATAACCACTTAGGCGGCGACGACTTCGACGCCCGCATCGTTGAATATCTGCTTGAAAAGTTTAAACAAAAAGAAAACATCGACCTCACTGGCGATTCCAAAGCGATGTTCCGCCTTCGCGAAGCCGCCCAGGAAGCCAAAATCGAACTCTCCGGCGTCACCAAGACGGAAATCATCGTCGAAGCCATCGCCATGACCGATAAAGGCCCGGTGACTCTCTCCGAAGAACTCACCCGCGCCGAGTTTGAAAGCCTGGTTCACGACCTGATCGAAATGACCTCGCAACCGACCCTGGATGCGATTCAAGACGCTGGCTTGAAACCAGAAGATATTTCCAATGTCCTCTTAGTTGGTGGTAGTACACGCATTCCCTATGTACAACAAACGGTCGCCAAGATCGTCGCCAAAGAGCCGCGCAAAGACGTCAGCCCGGATGAATGCGTTGCCTTGGGCGCTGCGGTGCAGGCGTATATCCTTGCCCCGCTTGACGATGAACTACAACATTCGGCGGCGGACCAGGTGCATAAAGACGGCCCGGTTATCGTCCACTTGACGCCGTTCTCGCTTGGCGTCGGGTTAGCCGAAGACCGATACGGCGTATTGATCGAGCGCAACTCGACCTATCCGACCGAAGCCAAAGACCTATTTACCACAACCCGCGACTTCCAGGACGCGATCAGTTTCCCGATTTATGAAGGCGAAGAGAACATCGCTTCGGCGAACACCTTCCTGGATATGCTGCGCATCGACAAAATTCCGCCCGCGCCGCGCGGCGTACCGCGCATCGAAGTCACCTTCCGCCTCAATCAGGACCGTATCCTCGAAGCGACGGCGAAAGACCTGACCACCGATACCGAAGTCAGCATCACCGTTATGGCGACCGACAACCGCCTCAGCGACGAAGAGCGCGGCTCGTTGAAACAACAGGCGCAAGAGCGCGTCGTCCAACAAATGTCACATCGTCAGCAACAAGACATGGCGAATGAAGTCGATAGTTTGGTGTTCCGCGCCAAACGGGTCTTCTCTGAATCCGAAGACCCAATGGCCGAAGAAGCCATGAAGGTGATCGGCGACCTCGAAGATGCGCGTACGCAATCAGACGATACGTCGGTGCAAGAAAAAATGGGCCAGTTAAACGATATGTTGGCCCGTTATGAAACAGCCGATTATTAAACGAGAAAACAAGTTTTATTACGCTTTACTACCTTTATTCCAGACGGCCTTCGCGCCGTCTGGTTTTTTGTTTGGACTAATTTTCACGGACAACAAAGAGGCGCTGCGTATTGATTCAAGTGCTGGCATTCGGCCCTGCCCTTGTCACCCGGTCAAGTCGTTATAGACAGGTTGTTAGCCCCCTTTCCATAAGGGGGGAGGGCGTCGCAGACGCCAGGGGGGATTTGAAAAACGGGCGCAGCGCGCTGCGCCCCTACTTTATCAAAAGGGCAATAAGACGCGATGGAGACAAGCGAAACCGAACCCCGAGAAATTCATGTGATACAAGTAAAAATGGACAGAACGGCCTAACGGGCCAAGCCGATCAACCGTTATTTAGAAACGCGCCGCGCTAACCCTGCCAGATTATGGGGGTTTCGCGATACAATAGAAATGAACACGGCCATTCAATGAATGGCCCTTGTAAGGAGAAAGTGAATGGATGCCATCCTCTGCCCGGAATGCGGAGCGAGCAACCCGATTGAGGCGCATGTTTGCGAAGAGTGCAACGCTGACCTGTCTGCGGTCAAAAGCGTCATTGATACCGCCAATTCCCACTATAACGAGGCGCTGGCCTTAGCCCATAACGGGAAACTAGACGAAGCCCTGGGGCAAATCGAAGCCTCATTGGCGCTGTCTTCTGAAAATCCGCAATTCCATAACCTGATGGGCACCATCTACGCCCAAAAAGGGCTTTATACCGAAGCGATGCGCGCTTGGGAACGCTGCATGGCGCTCGACCCGGAATTTGAAAAAGCCTACAAAAATATGGAAAAAGCCCGCCGCATGGAAGAAGAAGCGGTCGAAGAAGACGAGCAGCGCCCGTACATTATGAAGATGTACATCGCCTACGCCGCCGCCGCGCTGTTTCTTGTCGTCACCCTGTATTTTGGCTTCCGTCTGAATTCAAAAAACCGCATGATCGACGACTATTCCGTCCAGTTGGCTGCCAAAGACCAAGCCATCGACGCTCAAAAAGACCGTCTCAACAAAGCCGAAGCCGAAGTCAACGCATTCAAGACGAATTTCCCCGAAGGCGGCGTTGAAGGCATGCTTCAACGATTGACCCAAGCCGATTCTCTGGCGGAAACCCGCGAACTCCAAATTCAACGAATCACTGCATTGCGCACCAAAGAACGTGACGGATTTCGCGACCAGATCGCCGCGCTGCAAAAAGAAAAAGAGGATTTGGTTCGCGAGACCCAAAAAATCAACGCGCTGCAAACCGAAATCCGCACCCGCGACGCCAAAACACAAACGCTGGAAAAACAACTGTCCGACACCCAACACGCGCTGACGCTGTCGCAAGAACAAGCGGAAGGATACCGCGCTCAACTCACCTCAGAGCAAACCAGCGCCCAAACCGCCCGCCTCAGCCATGAAGAAGAAATCAAAACCGTGCGCCGCACCTATGACCAGAATATCGAAACCCTGCGCGAAGACAATCGAAAACTGCGCGACGAAATCGCAACCCTGCAACGCAACATTGACGACTACAAATACGCCAACGAACTCGCCGTCCAAGCCCGCGACCAGTTGCAGCAAAACAACTATGAACTCGCGCTGCAAAACGTCGATGCGGGGCTGGGCCGCGCGACCGATCACGCCTTGCTGCTTTCCATGCAAGAAACCATTCAAGAGATTTTAGACGACCCGCTTGAACAAGCGCTTCGCCGCGAAGAAACTCGCAACCGCATACAGCAGTTGCAAGAAAAACGCAAAGAATTGGCCTCTCGCTTATTGAAAGACGCCAACACCAGCCTCTCCAACGGACAGTTGGATGAATCCGTCGAATTGGCCGAACAAGTCATCAAATTGCTGCCGGACGATGAACGCAGCAAAGCCGACGCGCAAAAAGTGATTGATCGGACAGAAGAACAAAAAACCAAATTGCGTCTCATTTTACTGGAAGCCAAACAATCAATCACCGATAATGATCTCAACGGCGCGAAAAAGAAACTTCAACAGGCGGTGAAAATTTCATCCTCTCATCCTGAAGTCAAAGCCTTAGAAGCGCAGCTGAGCGAAAACCAGGAATCCTAATCGCTCATTTGAATTTGGCGGTCAGACGGGTTTTGCGATACTGTAAGACGCAGTGAGACCATTTTTTTGAGGTTACGATGCATCCTGAGAGAATCCGGGAAGTGCTAGAACAAGTCAGCCAGGGTAAGGCCTCCGTCGATGAGGCCTTGCTGCATTTGCGCGACTTGCCTTATGAAGACCTGGGGTTCGCGAATATCGACCATCACCGCGCCCTGCGGCAGGGCCAGCCGGAAGTCGTCTTTGGTCAGAACAAAACCACCCAGGAAATTCTCGACATCGTCGGCGCCATTCGCGAAAAACAAATGCCGGTGCTCACCACCCGCGCCTCAGAAGACGCCCTGGCCCAATTACAACAGGCGTACCCGGATGGAACCCTCCATCAACGCGCGCGGGCGTTCACCGTCGGCGATGGTGAAATGGGCGAAACGGTCGGCAACGTGCTGGTGATCTGCGCGGGCACCTCTGACCTGCCGGTCGCCGAAGAAGCCGCGCTCACCGCCCGCTTTACCGGCTCCAACGTAAAGCGACTTTCCGACGTAGGCGTCGCGGGCATCCACCGCCTGCTGGGGCGCATTGACATATTGCGCGAAGCCGATGTGATCGTCGTCGCGGCGGGCATGGAAGGCGCTCTCGCCAGCGTGGTAGGCGGGCTGGTCGACTGTCCGGTGATCGGCGTCCCCACCAGCGTGGGTTACGGCGCTAGTTTTGGCGGCGTTTCAGCGCTGTTGACCATGCTGAATAGTTGCAGCGCGGGCGTCACCGTCGTGAACATTGATAATGGGTTCGGCGCGGGCTTCGCCGCCAGCGTCATCAACAAAAAAATTCACCACGCAGCCAAACACGCGAAGGAACCAGTCGCATGAGATATTTCATGTTACGAAACATCGCGCCATATTTTGCTTGGATCGCCTTGCCCTGCCTCTTCTGCGCCGCCGTCGTAGCGGATGTGGTATTTTTAAAAGACGGCGCCCGGCTCCGCTGCGAAATTGTTTCGCCGGACGAAGCCAAAGACACGTCCAATGAATTTATCCAAATTCGCCTGAACCAATCGCTGGTCTGGCTCAAACGCGAAGCCGTCGAGCGAATTGAAGAAACTGAAAACGAAGCCCCGTCTGAAATCGGCGACAAAGAATTAGTCCAGCGTTTAATCGACGTTGGATATATCTTGCCGGAAGGCGACGGCTCGACTCCGCCCGCAGCGAAAGAAGACGCAAACAATAGTTCAATGCGCTTGAGCGTAAAATCCATTCGCGGTTGGGCGTATGTTTCCGACAACCGGCGCGCCGATGCGCCGCGAGACCGCGAACCGCTGCAAGAAAAACAAGAAATTCCACTAGGACGCATGATTGTGGTTTCGGGCAACTCGCGCGTCACTCTTAACATTGAAGAGATGGGCGAAATTGGCCTCTTGCCTGGCGCCCGTATTCGTTTTGACCAATTAACTTGGGACCCGTCCGTACAAAATTACCGCATTCATCTCCGGCTGGAGAACGGCGGCGCGTGGTTTGACGTGGGCGAGGGCAAGTCGCAATGGCGCCGGGTCATCCTCAGCATCAACACGGTCCAAACGATTATGCAATCCGGCATCCTGCTCGTGGAAGCGACGCAAATGAACGGCGGGGCGGACCTTCATTACCTGCAAGGGACGGGAGAACTCCGCTTTTGGCGAGGCAGCGACCCTTACATGGTTGCGCCGAGACAATCGCTGCGGGTTTCGCCGGATTCCAATAAGCTGAATCTGCAAGAATTCGCCGACATCAATGAAAAACTCACGCTGATTCAAAACTGGGCGGCATGGCAACCGGAGCCGTTGGGCTTGTCGTTTGATTTTCAGCCGCCGCCCTTAAACCGCTTTCATCTTTTCGGGCCGTTGCCTGCGTTGTATCCACACAAAATCCCCATTGATCTGTCCATCGCGTTTCCACCCATCGCGCTCAGCATGGGAGAGGTGTTTACCGAATACAAAAAAGCCCTCGACCGCTACAAGTTCGACACAGGCAAGTATCCCACTCAAGAACTGGGCTTGGATGCGCTGCAAAAACCACACGACGTCCCCGGATGGAAAGGCCCGTATCTCAAGCCTGACATCCCCTTGCGCGACATGTGGGGAAAACCCTTCGTCTATGATTATTTTAAAGACGGCGATGAGATACACGTCAGCGTCCGCAGTTTCGGCCCGAACCAGCATGACGACAACGGCCTGCTCGACGACCTGCGTTAGCGGGATTCACGCTTGAATTTGCTGGATCGCCTTCAGTAGTTTTTTCAGATCCTGCGAGCCGATCAAAATGTGCTTGCCATTGTTATAATTGATGCGTACGCCCTGGTTGCCGAACACGTTGTACGCTTTTCCCTTCGAGACATAGCGAACACCCCAGCCGCCATATTGAAACAACGGGCTATATTCCTTTGCTTCAATCGACTCAACTTCTTCAAGCGAAATGGGGATATCTTTCCAATACAGCCCGCGATAGAACAACGACAACCCGTCCGGCTTGACTGTGGTTGTCAGTTTCATTGATAAAAACCAGACGAGAATAATCCCTTCAACGCAAGCCAAAATGCCAAGTTTCGTCCAGAATTCCGCCCATTTCGCCGGGTCGGGGTCGAGGCCGAATAGAGAGCGAAATTCAATCAGAACCCCAACCGGCCCTGCGAGCAGCGCACAGGCGATAATCAACAAAAGCCAAATTTGGCGAAACGATTGTTCTTCATGAAAGAGCGCTTTCGATTGACTCATCATTCGTCCTCATGTGGAGAGGCGGGTTCCTCTTTGGCGTGTTTACGCCTCCGGTTCACCGCCTCCCGCAGCAGAAATTCGATTTGACCATTCACGCTGCGCAGTTCCTTATCCGCCCAGGCGTTAATTTCATCCCAGAGTTTCGGGTCCATTCGCAGCAGAAAACTTTTTCGTTTAGCCATTCGTCTTAATTAAATAACGTCCCGGTGTTCACAATGGGCTGTGCATTTTCTTCGCCGCAGAGCACCACCAACAGGTTACTGACCATTGCCGCTTTGCGATCTTCGTCTAGTTCAACGACGTTATTTTCGCTGAGTTGCTCCAGCGCCAGTTCCACCATGCCCACCGCGCCTTTAACGATCAACTTACGCGCAGCAATCACGGCTTGCGCTTGCTGGCGCCGTAACATCGCGCCTGCAATCTCCGCCGCGTAGGCTAAGTGGCTGATGCGCGCTTCTTCAATCTCAACGCCCGCCTTTTCGAGGCGCTCTTGCAACTCGCCCATCAGCTGCTCATTAACTTCCTCAGTGCCCTGCCGTAATGAAACTTCTTCCTCTTCTTCCGAATCGTATGGATAACGTCCCGCCAGATGTCGAATCGCCGCTTCGCTCTGGGTTTCGACGTACTCTTCATAATCGTCAACCTCAAACAGCGCCTGGGCGGTGTCGCGCACCTTCCACACGACAACGGCGGCGATTTCGATGGGGTTGCCGTTATGATCGTTTACTTTGAGTTTTTCGCCGTTGAGGTTGCGCGAACGCAGCGAAATTTTCTTGACTGTGGTGAATGGGTTACGCCAGCAAAAGCCAGACTGTTTCACGGTTCCCTGATAGTGACCAAACAGAACATAAGCCCCTGCTTGGTTTGGGTTTAGGATAAACAACCCACTCAGAAATACGATGTCGCACACCCCAATTATTGGCCCCAGAACAAAAAACCAGACTGGGTTCCCACCCCGTTGGTTGGCAACCATGATTCCAGAGACAACCAGCCAAATAATCAACGTAACGACGACCAACCCGATAATGAGAAAAACCCATCCTGACTTTGGTTGTAATAATTTCTCTTCGGTTTTCATCTTGCCCTCCGATGATATGAATGTGATATCACTTCTATATCATAACTACGCAAAAGTCAAATAAAAAGTTCAATTATTTTTTTAGAGGGGGAAAAAAGTTAAAATTCCGAAACCATATCGAAACACAGCAACCTAGTTTCGGCTTGGGTGCAGTTCTGGGAGCGCCTGTGCAAAAGGGCCTGGAAGCCCGCACTGAAGCGAGCAGAGATGTACCCAAGCCTGATGCGATAAAAGTTGAGAGTGTTTGAGATGACTTCTAGTTAAATGGATGGAGTCCAGGTTACTTCAGGCGTCTCGTCAGCGGCGTTTTGATAGCGCGCCATCACAAAAAGTAGGTCAGAAAGCCGGTTTAGGTATTGCATCAATGTCTCGCTCACCGGTTCGCTATGCCGCAATGTAACCACCCGGCGCTCAGCGCGCCGACAAACAGAACGGGCAAGATGAAGATAAGAAGCCGCAACCGATCCGCCAGGCAAAACAAACTGCCTCAGTGGCTCCAGATGAGTTTCAAAGCGGTCAATATACCCCTCCAACTCCACAACATGGGCGTCTTGAATCCGCGGCACGACCAGTTTGCTTTCTTCATTCGGAGGGCAGGCTAAATCCGCCCCTAAATCAAACAGCGCTGATTGAATTTTCGTAATCACAGGCCGCAACGCCTCAGCGGCCCCCTGCGCAATCGCCAGCCCCAATAGCGAATTTAACTCATCCACCTCGCCATACGCGTCTACGCGCAATGAGTCTTTTGCTACCCGGCGCCCCGTCACTAAACATGTCGCGCCGTCATCCCCTGTTTTTGTGTAAATCTTCACCATCGAAACAAAAACCTTTCATTCGTCGCGCCCAATGCGCCTGCATCAATGTACTTTGAAATGAAAATCTGAAATAGAGCAATCTTTCGCGCCTTCCAGCCGATAAGGCCGCGCTTTTGCGGCGTTCCCTCTATTAATGAATTCATCTCTCACATTTGGAGAACAAACAATGAGACATCGAACCATTCTACTTTTTGCGCTAGCCTTCACCCTTACTGCAAACGCTCAAACCTATTCGTTTCGTTACCAGGACAATGGCTTCACTGATTATGGCGATGTACAAATATACAAATGGGACGCCGACAATAGCATCGGCTCTACCGGGACCATTAATTACAACGAAAATTTTCTCTTGATTCGATTTGGCGGCGTCGACATACCGCCGGGTTTGTATCATTTCGACCTTCAATTCAACATCGCCTCCGTCGCCGATCCTGGAACCATTACAGCCTACAAACTCAACGATTCAAATTGGAGCGATCCGGGGAGTATTTTAAATCCACCCTCGACTTCGAGCGATTTCCCCACCTGGTCTCATGTCAATTATAATTCCCGCGCATGGTCCGTCCCCGGCGTTGTGGGAGGAGCGGAAATTGAGCAGTCAATCGGTTCGGCCTATGTAAGCGCAACTGGCGCCCGCTCAATCGGAAGCGCCACCGCTTCAATTGAAAGCGCAACTGATTTCGCCTTTGTATTGACAATGGACAAAAACGCAACTCTTTTCGTCAAAGAAACCGCAGCAAACAATACGCAACTGCCCATGCTGGTTTTTACGCTGATTGAAGCATACGGCGAGGCGTATAGACGCGGCGGTTTGGATTGGAATTGCATTTTTCGTCCGTACCAAAGCCTTCGCTAAATCGTTGTATCAGCGAATGGCCCATGCCTTGAGCATGTTGCTTTCAATGACGATTCGAGTATCATCGTACTCGTTTGTTTGTTTGATTTTCACCGAAAGAGAAGGCTTTCATGACGCGATTTATTGTTACTGGCGGCGCGGGGTTTATCGGCTCCCATATTGTCGAACGATTGTTGGACGAAGAGCACCAAGTCGTTGTGATCGACGACCTCAGCACAGGCCGCATCGAGAACGCCGATCCATTCAAAGACCGAATCGATTTTCAACAGATTGATTTACGAAATTTGGATGACGTGCGCCGCGCCGTTGAAGGCGCCGATCATGTATTTCACCAAGCGGCGCTGCCTTCCGTCCCGCGCTCGATCGAAAACCCGCTCGAAAGCCATCACGTCAACGTCACGGGGACCGTCAACCTTCTCATCGCTGCAAAAGACGCCGACGTTAAACGGTTTGTGTACGCCGCTTCATCCTCCGCCTACGGCGATGCGGAAGTTGACCAAAAGCATGAAGAGTTAAAACCCGCGCCGCTGTCGCCTTATGGCGCCGCAAAATTATCGAGCGAATTATATTGCCAGGCGTTTTATCATTCCTACGGGCTGGAAACCGTCTGCTTGCGCTATTTCAACGTATTTGGCCCGAGGCAAAATCCCTTTTCGGCGTATACGGGCGTGTTAGCGATTTTTATTCCGCTGATGTTAAAAGGCGAGCAACCCACCATTTTTGGCGACGGCTCCGCCTCGCGCGATTTCACCTTTGTGAAAAACAACGTCGATGCAAACATGCTGGCATTGACCGCCAAAGACGCGCCCGGCGAAGTGATTAACATCGCCTGCGGCAAACAATACACCATCTTGGAAATAGTGGATGCGATCAACCAGATACTGGGAACCAACATCCAACCGAAGTTTGAAGGCGTCCGCGCCGGCGACATCAAGCATTCGCTGGCGTCAATCGAAAAAGCGAAGACGACGCTCGGTTACGAACCCGCCATCAGTTTTGAAGAAGGCCTGCGCACTACCATTGAGTGGTACCGCAAAGAGTTAGGGCTTTAGCGCGTTTTCTTTTTCTTCCAACTCAGGTATTGCTTGCACGTCATCGAATTGATAACGTTGTCTGCTGACAACCCACCGCGCCGCGCCATTTTCACGCCCAATTCTAAATGATCAAAATGCTCGACCTTATGCGTATCGGTGTTAATTGAAAACAGAACGCCGTGCGCCTTCGCCTGACGAATATGAACATCGTTCAAATCGAGCCGGGCCGGATAACAATTGATCTCCATCACGGTTTGCGTTTCCGCCGCTTTGGCGAACACCGCCTCCTCATCAAACTCGATGGGTGGACGCCGCCCGATCAAGCGTCCGGTTGGATGCGCGATAATATCGACGTACGGGTTCTCAATCGCCCGGAGAATACGCGCCGTCATTTTATCTTTGAGCTGCTCAAACGAAGCGTGCACAGACGCAATAACGACATCGAGTTCTTTGAGCAGATCGTCGTCAAAGTCCAAGCGTCCATCCGCGCGAATATCGACCTCGGTTCCCGCCAACACTTCGATCCCTTTTACCGTCTCGTTAAACTCACGTACTTGCTCAATCTGGCGTTTGAGCCGCTCCGGCGAGAGGCCGTTTGCGACGCCCAACGAGCCGGAATGGTCCGTCACCGCGATGAACGCATACCCGCGCGCTTTCGCCTGATTTGCCAACTCTTCGAGCGACAGGAATCCATCGCTGTCGGTGGTGTGATTATGCAACGCCGAGCGAATATGCTTCGCTTCGATCAATTCCGGCAGCGTTCCGTTTTGCGCCTGTTGAATTTCATCGCGTCCTTCACGCAACTCAGGCGGCACCCAGGCAAGCCCCAAACACTGATACACGCTCTCTTCCGTCTTGCCCGCGACGAGTGTTTCGCTCCCGGTCTCGTAGACGCCGTATTCGTTCACTTTCAACTTTTGTTTCACGGCGCGTTCGCGTAGTTTGACGTTGTGTTCTTTGGAGCCGGTGAAATATTGCAGCGCCGCCCCGAAGGCGTCTTTTTCGACGACGCGCAAATCCACTTGCAGGCCGCACTCAAGCAAGATGCTCGACTTGGTCGCGCCCTGCGCAAGCACGTCGCGAATGTTCTCCGTCGCGAGAAACTCTTGCATGACCGCTTCGGCGTTTTTGGCGGAAACCAATATATCCACATCGCCGACCGTTTCGCGACCGCGCCGCAGGCTGCCCGCGATATCGGCCTGCCATACGCCTTTGACGGCTTTCACCCGTTCGAGAATCGACCGCGCGATGGGCGCCGCCACCCCGAGGGTAAAACGCCCGCTGGATTGCTGGACATTGGCGATTCCTTTGAGAATTTTCTCTTCGCTCTTCTTGCCCATTTTGGGCAGCGATTGCAACTTGCCCGCTTCGGCGGCTTGTTTGAGATCATCAATCGAGGACACGCCCAATTCTTCATAGACCAGTTTGACCGTCTTCGGCCCCATGCCGTTGACCTTCAGCAAATCAAGAATTCCCTCTGGAAATTCACCCTTTAATTTTTCGTGTGCGCTGACTTTTCCGGTTTCAAAAAACTCAGCGGTTTTTTCCGTGATGGCTTTGCCGAAGCCGTCGATGGTTTTCAATTCATCGCGTTCATATAATTCGCGCAACGGCTGGCCCAGGTCTTCGATGATGCGCACTGCATTCTGGTACGCGCGTATTTTAAAGGGGTTCTCGCCCTTAATTTGCAACAGGCTCCCCATCTCGTCAAAAATCTGCGCAATCTCTTTATTTCCCATGCCTGGTCATCCTTTCAATCGGTAACCGATATTGTATGCGAGGTTGAAATCAACAGAACGGACATATACGCCTTGGGCGTCGCGGGTGGAATGCTCATACTATGGGTATAATTCTAAAAACTCTTTGAGCTCTCGTGCGGCTCACCAGGAGGTTCGCCCTCCCCATTATTTTTATATTATGATTTCATTTCAATCCAAGCCGCGCATCGCATTTATTGACCTGACCTTCAACTGGCCGCCGGTGGGCGGCTGTTGGATCGACCTGCATCATGTAATGCAGGGGCTGCAATCGCGCGGCGCCGACGTATGTTTATTCACGCCCGACTTCTCGACCTATTACCCCAGAGGGCAAGTCAAAACCGCGATGTCCTACCCCATTGTCGGCATTCCCTTTAATCGCTACACCTACAATTACGCGACCGTGATGAAGCGCTTTCGCCATTGCGTTGAGAATTTTCAGCCCGACCTGATTTTCATCGGCGACGGCTATCACATGAAAAACCACTTGATGACTGCGCTGGGTCCGCAGAACTGCTTCTTGCGCTTTTATGCCTATGAGATGCTTTGCATTAATCTTCACTACTACCGCTATCACGAAGGCCGGGTGTGCGACCAGGGCTATTTTGAGAACCCCCGCGAATGCCATCGTTGCTGGTTCCATCGAATGCCCGCTGTGGGGCGCGCCGCGCAGATCGCCGTCGGCTGGCCGGAGCGCCACCCCAACCTGCACTTCTCCCAGGAATACCTCGCCAGCCTGGCGTTTACTGAAGGCTATCGGCGTAAGTTGCTGGAGAATTTTTCACAACTCGCCGGCGCGGTCGTCTACAACCCATTCATGCGCGGCAAACTCGAAGCGTACATCCCAACCATTCACACCATCCCGTCCGGCGTCGACCCGACTCGCTTTACGCCGCCTGAGATGAAACCCGATCATTCCGTCGTGAAAATTTTCCTGCCGGGACGCGCCAACGATCCGCTCAAAGGGTTGGGCGTTTTGATTGACGCCTGCGACCAATTGCAGAAAGAGGGCCTCGCGTTTGAAGTGCACTACACCGCCGCGATGGACTGCCCCGCCCAGCGCCCCTGGCTGAGAAATCGCGGTTGGACCGGGCCGGACGAATTGCCGCAACTCTACCATGAGATGGACATCGTCGCGGCGCCTTCAACTTGGATCGAACCCTTCGGCATCACCGCGCTTGAAGGCATGGCGTCGGGGTTGCCGGTGGTTGCAAGCAACGCGGGCGGCTTTGCGCAGACGGTCGTTGACAACCAAACCGGAAAGCATTTTGAATCGGGCAGCGCGCGCAGTTTGGCCAACGCGCTTCGTCCACTGATCGCAGACGACGAACTGCGCGATGCGTTGGGCCGCAACGGTCGCGAGCGCGTTCTCCAACAGTACGCCTGGGACCGCATTCTCGACGAACGCTATGTTCCTCTCATCGAATCGCATCTTGCATCCAACCAAAGGACGACATCATGAGCGACAGCCTCTGGTATTGGAGCCCGCTCATGTACGCCGGCTACGCCGCCGCCGCGCCCCTCTTCGGCGCGCGCATGTTGAGTTCCGACAAATACCGCATCGGCCTATCGCAACGCCTGACCTTTTACCCCAGCGGCCTGCAAGACAAACTCGCGCAAAAACCCAACCTCTGGCTTCATGCCGTATCGGTCGGCGAATTGCAAGCAGCGCGGGGCATGTTGTCGACCCTCAGCGAAGCGTTTCCCCAAGCGAACCTCGCGGTCAGCACCGTGACCAACACCGGGCAAAGCCTGGCGCGCCAACTCGACGACGTCGATGCGCCGTTTTATCTTCCGCTTGATTTATATCCGCTCTGCCGACGCGCCGTGCGCATGGTCAACCCGGCGGCGCTCATCATTATGGAAACCGAACTGTGGCCCAACCTGATCCGCGCGGCGACGGACGAAGGCGTCCCGGTATTTTTGATTAACGCCCGACTGTCCGACAAATCATTCGGCAACTACCTTCGCGCCCGCGTCTTGTTTCAGCCGTTACTCAATCGCCTGCAGGGTATCCTCGCGCAAAGCGATGAAGACGCGCGGCGGTTCATTTTATTGGGAGCCAACCAGGAGCGCGTCGCCAGCGCAGGCAACGTCAAATTTGAAGTCAGCATCCCAGAAGACGGCGCGAATGAACGAACGCACTGGCGGTCGTTGTTTCAAATTGAAGACGACGAATTATTATTGATTGCAGGCTCCACTTTCGATGGAGAAGAAGCGCTGCTGGCGCAAACCGTTCGCGCCATGCGCAACAAAGGCATTCCCATTCGGCTGGTGATTGCGCCGCGTCATGTCGAACGCACTCCCTCTATCGAACAGGAACTGACATCGACGCAGACGAAACCCGTTCTGCGTTCAAAAATTATCGAATCGCAGCCGATGAATCCCGAAGCGCCCATCCTGCTCGACACCATCGGTGAATTGGGCCGCGCCTACGCGGCGGCGGATGTAGTGTTCGTCGGAAAGTCAATTTGCTCGCGGGGCGGACAGAACCCCATCGAACCCGCCGCGTGGTCAAAGCCCGTAGTGTTTGGCCCCAACATGCAGAATTTTCGCGACGCGGCGGCGATGCTGTTGCGTGAAGGCGGCGCCCGCCAGGTCAGCGACGCGCGCCAACTCACATCGGTCTTGTGCGAACTTTGCCAATCAGAAGACATTCGCAATGAGATGGGCGAGCGCGCGCGCCAAGTCGTCAAAACCAATCGCGGCGCGTTGCAGCGAACCTTCGACGTGATTGCGCCTGTGATTGAATCCCGCTTAACAGAGGAGAAGCAACCATGAGCAACTGGCGACGCGCATGGATGCAATTGGCTTATCAAAAGAGCGGGCCGCTACGTCCGGCGGCGCCATTTCTGGCGCCATTGTCAGACCTCTACGGCGCCATCGCGAATCGCCGCCGAACCGCCGCGCGAAAAAATACGCCCCGCAGCTGCGGCGTCCCGGTGATTTCCGTAGGCAATATTACGGTAGGCGGTTCCGGCAAAACACCGCTGGCGCAATATATCATAAAGAGACTCAGGCAAATCGAACGCCGCCCCGGCGTGTTGATGCGCGGGTATAAACGAAAATCCGACCAGACATTGGTTCTTACGCCAGAGTCATTCAACGCATCGCAGATCTACGCCTGCGGCGACGAAGCGGCGCTCTACGCCTTTCGCCACGAGATACCGGTCGGCGTTGCCGCAAAACGCGCCGAAGCGGCGCCATTGTTATTAGACCAGACAGATTGCGACGCTCTGATTTTAGATGATGGTTTTCAACATTTTCAATTTCATCGCGATATTGACCTGGTGTTAATCAACGGCGACGCCCCGTTCGGCAACCGCCACTGTTTGCCGCTGGGGCCGCTGCGCGAACCGCTGTCTGCGCTGAGCGACGCGGACGCGTTTATCGTGCACGGCGGAGAAGTTGAGTTCCCCAATCTAAAAGAAAAACCCATTTTCAAAGGCGAATTGGAATGGGCTTTGGTCTATCCATTTCAACAATGGCGCACGGGCAACTTTGACGCAGGCGCCCCCATTGATGAACTCAAACAAAAACGCGCCGCGCTGCTGTCCGGCCTGGGCGACCCGGCGCGCTTCGAACAACAAGCGAGACGCCTCGGCGTTGACGTCGCCGCGCATTACGCCTTTGCCGACCATCACTGGTTTTCAGCGAAGGAGATCGAAGGCGTCGCCGAAAACCATGACGCTATCATTACCACCGAAAAAGACGCCATGCGTTTACTCGCTCTCGATTCAAGCATTGAGAATTTCGCCGACAAATTTTTCATCATTCAAGCGCAATGGAAGATGAAAGACGACGACGCTTTCATTCAATGGTTGCAAACTCAAATTGGCCGGACGGGTTTATAGAGGGCCGCCGCGCCAATAGAGCAAACTTCAATCGACCGATACACTACAACCAGAACTCAAAATCAGGAGCCAAACCACGATGAACCAATACGCACAATGGGACGAAAAATATCAGTCAGCCTATCAACGCGGCCTTGAGCGCATTCGCGCGTTGAGCGGCGTGTGTTGTGCGTTCCATTCAGTCATCGACGGCGTGATTCACCTGACGCCGGAGTTAATTGCTCCCGTGCTTGAATCAGACCCCGCGCTCAAGGCCGCTGCGTTGGCGGGATGCCGGGGCGAGACGCCGTTGGAAATTCAATCGCCCGCCGACTTCATTCAAGGCATGTTCTACGGCGTCAAGCGCGGCAGCGCCCTGCAACGCATGATCCGCTCGAAAGAGACCTACGAGTGGGCGCTCGAAACTTTCGGCCCCGGCGAACTACGCTTGGGCGGCACCTCCGCCAACATGGCGCGTTCGCTGGCGCCGCTTGAGATTCCGGTCACAGTTTACGCCAACCCGCTGACGGTCGAACTCGCCGAACTCTTCGGCGACGCCGACTCGATGCGCATCATCGCCAAAGAGGGCGACAGATATGCGCTCAAACGCCCCATCGAAGCGGCGACCGAACGCGGCGTATTCGCTATCCATTGGATCTTTGAATATGACCCGTCGTTTGAACTCACCCTCGACGGCGAGACCATCAAGCCGCACCGCTCAAACCGCTACATCCCCTCATGGAACCCTGCGAACAATCAGTTCAAGATGGACCCGCTATTCGCCGAGGGCTTCAAGGCGCGGCTCGACCAATACAGCCACCTGCTGTTTTCCGGCTTTCATATTTTGTCAGAAACCTATCCCGACGGGAAAACCTGCGAAGACGTGGTCAGGCCGTTGGGCGAATATCTCGCTGATATTCGCGCGCAAAAACCGGAACTGAAAATCCATCTCGAAATGGCGTCGATCGCATCCAGGCGCGTACGCCAGGCGGTGATTGACTTTGTGTTGCCGCACATCGACAGCCTGGGCCTCAATGAAACCGAACTGCCGCTGCTGTTAGAAAACATCGGCGAGCAAGCCTTGGCGGACGATTTGCGCACCGCGCCATCCATTGATGAATTTCTGCGCGCCTGCTCACTAGCCGTTGAACGCACCGGCGTCGAGCGGGTGCATTTTCATAACCTGGGCTATTACCTCTGCCTCGAAAAACGCCCCTGGACTTCGCCGCAAGACAGCCGCGACGCCTTGTTGTTCGCCGCCGTGCTCGCCGCCGCGCGCGCGCAGAACGGGCTATTCACCAAGATCGAAGATTCGCAAGCGGGCTTTGAAGCCAAGGTCGCCGCATTGGGCCTTGAGCAATTACAAGCGCTGGCGGACGCGCTCAATCAGCCCGATTTTGTCGAGACGGGAATCTGTGAATATGAGGGGCTTTCGCTAGCTGCGGTTCCCACCCGGTTGGTTGACAAGCCGCTGTTCACCGTCGGGCTGGGAGACACCATTTCCGCAGGCGCCTTCTTGACGGAGTAGGATTGTAGGGACGCAACGCTGGCGGGGCGGCGAGCCAAGGCGGAGTGGAACGAATCCAGCCCTTGAACAATGTGATCTGATAGTCTCACCCTAGACCAACTGTAGGGTGGGATGAATAAAATGAATCCCACCATTTTTTATTCATAGGTTTTTATTGGTGGGATTCGCTTTGCTCATCGCCACCCTACTTGATACGTTATTTATTTCTCGGAAGACTTGGTATCTACCTCTTTCCCTTAAACAGATCGCCGTCATCAGGCAGCGTAAACGTAAACGGCACGTCGAACTCACCGCCCCAATATTCCGTAATTTGCGGGTTGCCGAATGCAACTTCTTCGGAGGCGCGAAAGATCAATTTGCCTGTGTAGGTTCCGGGCTGCGTAATTGATGGAACAGCGAAACTGGTGTTCCAACCGTGACTTGTCGAAGCCGCGTCAGGATTTACAAAATTATTGATTGACGTTTTCATTGAGTGTTCAACTCCGTCCTGATCCACAAAAACAAATTCAAACGCGACGCTGAACGGCAAGTTTATTGAATGAATTTGCAATTCATCATAATTAGAGCGCCCTAAAAATTTCGCGCCGCTTTGCGGGCCTTCGGTATAGGCCGCTTTCATTTTTTCATCCAGATCAGCGCCTGTCACCGCAATGACTTGGTCGGCCTCTTCAGGATTTTTGATCTGAATCTTAAATAGAATTTCTTGCTCAATCTCAAACAGCGGCGTCTCATCGTCAGGATTAATACGCGTACTGGAAGCGCCTTTATAAAATTTGACGGTATGCGTTACAGATTCATCATAAATCCCTGGTTCATACGGCGGCGCGTGCTCTCCGTTTATTTGCCAACTGGTTGTCGAACTGCCGCCGCCGAAGTGTTGATTGCGGCCTGAGCCGGTTGAACCACCGCGTGGATATTTAACGCTCGTTTCAACGCGGTGGTTATTTAATCTTCCAGAGCGATTTACAAATTTCACATAGACCCGGCGGTCAGTGCGATAGGCGTCGCGGGTTACAATTATGGGTTTTGCAGTCTCAGCCAATACTGTTTTGCGCACTTCATCATCAAATTCTTCATTTTCGACAACATAAATCAACGCATCAGGCACAGAGGCCATGTTCATTTCAACGAGCAATTCTAAGAGGCGGTCAACAATGAGCAAGCGGTCTTCCATTATCAAGTTGTCGTTGCGCAAGAGTTGTTCGAGTTGTTTCTGTTCATCATCGGAGGGGTTCTGCAACAACAACAATTCATCCATCTGCTGTTTGAGAATGACGTATTGATAAATCGGCGAGTAATAAAATACCACCAGCACAATCACGACGTAAAACGCCGCTAGCGCATAGCTCAATACCGACCGTTTTTTCTTTTGCGCTTGCAAATCATTCATCTTGCATCCTCAGGGTTTTCTTGAAACGACCAAGTTCTTCAGAATCCCCCCTGGCGCTTACAGCGCCTTCCCCCCTTAATAAGGAGGGCATGTCTTTTTGTGGGGTGAATTCATAATCCGTCAGCGATATTACTATCTCTTCAATTTCTCTTGGGTTTTCTGCAAGGCCTCGTCCAGGCCGGGGATATCGGGCATCCAGCGTTCGGCTTCGCGAAAAGACTCCATTGCGTTCTCGGGGCGGTTCTGACGATACGCGATGCGGCCCAATTGAAAATGCGCATCCGCCTGTTTGGGGAACTGCAAGATAAACGCCTCTAATATCGACTTTGCTTCGTCGAGCCGCCCGGCGTTTATGTAGGTTTTCGCCAAGTGTAATTTCAGAATATGGTTTTCGGGCGCGAGTTCAATGGCTTTTTTGATCGACGCCAGCGCCTTCGCCCATTGTTGGGTCTTGGCATAAACAAACCCCAGGTTGAGATGAAGCGACGGGTTGAAGGGGTCTTGTTCTAAAATAGATTCTAACATCTGCCGTCCCTTTTCAATTTGCGATTGCGACAACGCAACCAGGGCCGCATCAATTTCTTCATACAATTCGATGCGGTCTTTTGGGTCGGCCCGCTCGACGGAGTCGGTCACGCTGGCGACGCCCCCGCCGCCGACATACCCCAGCGAAGCCAGCGCCTCTGAACGGTCGGTCGAGAGCTGCGATTCCGGCGTGAAGCCCGCGCCCTTGGCGAGCCGCACCAGTTCCATCTGCAACATCGAATCCATAAAAAGTGAGTGCGCCCGGTCGGCGTCGATTAAATTGGTCTGTTCATTGGGGTCCTCAGACAGCAAATAGAGTTCCGGCTTGGGCGAGTGAATATATTTGTACCCATCTTGAACCAGCGCGTAGACCGGGCTCCAATTAAATGTGAGCGGATATTGCGTCTCCAACACAACTTTTCGTCCCAACCGGTAGACGGGCGCCCGGTCTAAAAAATTGTTCATCATGCTGACGCCGTTGGTTTTGACGCGGCCCAGTTTGCAAAAATGGATCAGCGTCGGCGCGATGTCTTCCAGGCTGCCGTTCCAATCGCAGCGCCCGTGCAGCCCGCTGCGCTTGGGCGGCTTGATGATACAGGGGACGCGTATCGTCGACTCATACAAAAACATGCCGTGGGTTTTCTCTTTATGTTCGCCCAGCCCTTCGCCGTGGTCACCCGCAACGACGATGACGGCGTCGTCGTACAGTTGGTTCTCTTTCAAATAATCCAACACGCGCCCGATGCAATGGTCAGCGTAGGCAATCTCGCCATGGTACGCGTTGTCTTTGTATTGCTCATCGAACGGCGGCGGCGGTTGGTAGAACGAATGAGGATCATAAAAATGGGCGAACAAAAATAGCGGCGCCTGTGGGTCGCGCGCCCGTCTTTCTTTGAGCCATGCCAACGCAGCATCAGCGACCTCATCGCCTTTGCGTTCAATCATTGGCTGTGCGCTTTGAATGGCGTCGGGACTAAACTCATCGCTATAAAAATCGAACCCCTGGCTGATGCCGGTGCGGCGCGAGAGCACAATGGCGCCAATCACGCCCCCGGTTTGATAGCCGGATTCACGAAACAACTCCGGCAGCGTGGTTGCGGCGTCGCTGAGTACGCCGTTGAAGTTGTCGCGTACGCCGTGTTGGATGGGGTGCAGCCCAGTGAGGATGGTGGTGTGCGAGGGCAGCGTCAGCGGCGTGAGCGAGCGCATGCCGTCGATCACGATCCCGTCTGCGGCCAGCGCAGACAGCGCAGGCGTTTTCACATCGCCGCCGTACATGGGCAACGCATCCGCCCGGGTGGTATCAATCGTAATAAGTATGACGTTCTTGCCCGACCAGTCAGACGCATGGACCGATGAAGCCGCCGCCCCTAAATACAAATAAAGGACGCATCCAAATAGGAGCAGTAGCGTTATACAAACAAGAGGAACCAAAATGCGCTTCATTATTTCTCCCGGGCGCCTTTTTCGGTATGCTATTTTCAAAGGCCTAAAGCCAGTATAGTACACAGGCGCACGCTGAACAGACATCATCGAACAGCGAAATAATAATCACGAGAATTCTAATATGTTTAAATCACGTCTGACCTGGATCGCAATCGCTTTTTTTGCGCTGGCGATTTTCTTGCTTCGCCAAGACATTTCCTATGATTCGTTTTTGAAACGCGACGCCCGCATTGACTTAACCGATGGAGCATTGGTCATGCGTCAGCAATATTTAGGCTTCTACTTAGGCGGAAAAAAAATTGGCTATAGCCGCTTTGTTCTCAAAGAATCCGGCCCGGAACTTCCCGACCCCGAATCACTCGGCCTGACGCAAGAAGACGTCAATCAAAACACCGAGGCCTACCAGAAGGCGATGGTCAAAGCCAGCAGCCAGACGGTCGATTACTATACCTTTCAATCCGACTCGCTCTGGGAAATTCAGGCGATGGGCATTCCATTTGAAATCAAAGTCGAAAACGCCGGCACCGTCTTCAAAGACCTCTCCATGCGCACCTTTCGTTTTGTGTTTCAATCCAGCGGTCAGTCGATCCGCATCGAAGGCGAAGTCAAAAAACACGACGACGGATCAGCCGTTTTGACGTTGGTTACTCACTCGGAGGGCAGCGCGGTTGAAAAGAAAGTCGATCTTTCCGGCCCGGTGTATAGCACCGATACGGTCCACCTGCTGGCGGCTCGCGATGGGCTGAAGACCGGCGCCAATTACATCTACCCGGTTTATGACCCGCTCACCATGTCACTCAGCGAAATTTCGGTCTCCGTCGAAGGCGAAGATGAAATCGAATTGAAAGACGGCAAAAAACAAAGCGCGTTTAAACTCATTCAAGACTACAAAGGCTTCAAAGCGACTTCATGGGTCGATCAAGACGGCGAAGTCTATCAAGAAAACAGCCAGGTCAGCGGCATTCCCTTCACGGCATTACGCGAAAGCGCCGAAGAAGCCGTAGACGCCGATTACAAAGCGCCCTCGTTTATGCCGGAACCGACCCCCAGCAGCGATTCGCTCGATTTGATCGACAATTCGCGGGTGCTGACCAATGTCCGGTTCCGCGATCCATCCGCAGTCGATGAAATGGAAACACTCATCACAGGAAAAGAGTTAGACGACATTCCGTCCGACGGCTATTTTCAAACCATCATCGAACGCAACGACGATAGCATCAAAGTCAAAGCCCAGCGGTTGGATTATGAAACGGTTGTCCCGGCCCTGCCTCAACAGGCGCCGCCATACGCCGAAACCGATGACGCGTTAAAGCCATTTCTCGAAGACGACGCGCTGATTCAAGTATCAAACCCGCGCATCAAAGAAAAAGCGTTGGAAATCACAAGCAGCGCCGAAAACGCGTGGGACGCGTCGGAAAAAATCGCTAAGTGGCTCTATCTAAATCTCGAAAAAGAGTTTCGCGTGACCATCCCGTCCGCGCTCGAAGTGTTAAACTCGATGAAGGGCGATTGCAACGAACACTCGACCTTGTTCACCGCATTGGCGCGTTCGATCGGCATCCCGACAAAGATCGTCGCCGGACTGGTCTATCAAGACGACGGGTTTTATTACCACGCCTGGAACGAAATATACGCAAGCGGACATTGGCTGCCCATTGATTCGACCTTGTACCGCTTTCGTATGGACGCCGCCCATATCAAGTTGGCGGAAGGCGCACTCGACTCACAGTCAAACATAGCGAAACTGGTTGGTAATTTGTCGATTGAAGTGGTTGATTACAAAGAACAGTAGTTGATCGTCCATACAACAGCGCCGGATTAGGGGGAGAGGAGGAGCCGCCGGTTCGGCGTTGGGGGGAAGCAGCTCCTCCTCGGGGGTGCTTTCCAAAATGAATTAGAAAGACGATTACAATTATATAAATACTAAACATTAAGGTCAAGCAAAATTCTTACACTTTAAAAAAAATTGACGATAACTATTATAACTATCTGATTTACTTGGAACTACAATTTACCCAATGAACGATTTAAACCAAGCAAATGTACTGATTACCGGCGCAGGCGGCTTCATTGGCTCGCATTTGGTCGAAGCATTGGCCCCGTTGTGCGGTCGAGTCACCGCCATGATCCACTACGATGCGCGCCCCCATTGGAGCAACCTGGAATATCTTAGCGATGAGATATTGGACAACCTCGAAGTGGTCGCGGGCGATATCGCCGATCCCCATTTCGTCCGCAATTTGGTCAAAGACAAGACGCACGTCTTTCATCTGGCGGCGCTGATTAGCATCCCGTATTCTTACAGCGCCCCATCGGCCTATTTTCAAACCAACGTCCAAGGCACGGTCAATATCGCCGAAGCCTGTTTGCGCGAAGACGTTCAACGTCTCGTGCATACGTCCACCAGCGAGTGTTACGGCACTGCGTTGCGGACGCCCATCGACGAAGATCACCCCCTACAAGCGCAGTCTCCCTACGCGGCGTCAAAAATCGGGGCGGACAAAGTCATCGAAAGTTATTGCTGTTCGTTTGATTTGCCAGCCGTCACCGTCCGTCCGTTCAACACCTACGGGCCGCGTCAATCGGCCCGCGCGGTGATTCCGACCATTATCAAACAGACGCTTTCCGACCAGCCCGCCATTCAACTGGGGTCGCTTTCGCCGCGCCGCGATTTGACCTTCGCCAGCGATACGGCGGCGGGCTTCATCGCGGCAGCGACCTCGACAGGCGTTGAAGGCGAGACCATCAACCTGGGCGTAGGCAAGTCGATCACCATTGGCGAACTGGCGCAAGCAATCTTTGACGCGGCGGGAACCCAAAAAGAAATTCAATGTGACGAGAAGCGCATTCGCCCCGGCAAGAGCGAAGTGTTAGAACTGCTCAGCGATAATACCAAAGCCCGCGAACAATTAGGCTGGTCGCCGCAGGTTTCATTGCGCGATGGACTCAAAGAGAGTATAGAATTTGTTAAGCGGCATCCAGAATTTCACGATACCAACCGGTTTGCATTGTAAGGGATGGAAGAATGAGAGCAGTCATCTTAGCAGGGGGAAAAGGCCGACGGCTCTATCCATATACCCTGGTTTTACCGAAACCGCTGGTACCGCTTGGCGAAATGCCCATCATCGAAGTGGTGATGAGGCAACTGGCGGCGCACGGTTTTGAACGAATTACCATCGCGGTCGGCTATCATGCCGAACTCATCATGGCCGTAATGGAAGACGGCAAAAAATGGGGCCTCGAAATTAACTACTCACTTGAAAGCAAGCCGCTGGGCACCGTCGGCCCGCTCAAAAAAATCAAAAAACTCGACGAGCCCTTTCTGGTAATGAACGGCGACCTGCTGACCGACATTCACTACGAAGACATCATGGCCTATCACAAACAACAAGGCTGTATCGCAACCGTCGCCACCTGTAAGCGGCACGTCCAAATTTCGCTGGGCGTCTTGCAATACAATCAAGACAACCGCATCCACTCGTTTCAAGAAAAGCCCGAGTTCGACTATGACGTCAGCATGGGCGTTTATATTTTCGACCCGCGCATTTTAGATTATATTCCCGATGATGAACATTTTGGCTTTGATGATTTGATGTTGCGCTTGCTCGACGCCAAAGAAGACATCGCAGCGTTTCCCTTCAGCGGTCATTGGCTTGACATGGGAACGCCCGAAGACCTCACCCACGCCAGCGAAGAATTTGAAAAACACCGAAAACGCTACCTCCCAAATGGTTGAATGGAAGATTTCCCTTTTTGAGCCGGACCTGACCCGCGACGATGAAGAAGCCGCCGTGCGGCCCATCCGCGAGCGCTGGTTGACCATGGGCGAGGCGACCCGTGAGTTTGAAGACGCCTTCGCCCTGCGCATCGGCGCCAAACACGCCATCGCGGTCAGCAGCGGCACAGCGGCGCTGCATCTCGCCCTGATGGCGGTCGGGGTCGGCCCCGGCGACAAGGTCATGCTGCCGTCGCTGACCTTTTGCGGATGCGCCAACAGCGTCCGCGTATTGGGCGCGACGCCTGTTTTTGTCGATATCGTTAGCGAGCGCGACTGGAGCCTCTCGCCTGCCGACATGCAAGACAAACTGACCGACGATGTACGCGCCGTTATGCCCGTACACTACGCGGGCTTCGCCTGCCAAATGGATGATATCCTGCCCGTTGCGCAAACGAAAAAAATCTCAATCATCGAAGATTGCGCCCATGCGCTGGTGACAGAATCACAGGGAACCTATTGCGGGTGTTTTGGCGCGGTGGGCTGCTTTAGTTTTTTCACCAACAAAAACATGACCACCGGCGAAGGCGGTATGGCGACGACGAACGACGACGAACTCGCGGAGAAACTACGCCGCTTGCGCTCGCACGGCATGACCACGCTGACGCTCGACCGCTATAAAGGCCGCGCGATTTCGTATGACGTAACCTCTGTTGGATTAAACTATCGACTGGATGAAATCCGCAGCCGCATCGGCCTCAGCCAGTTGGGCCGCTTAGATGAGAATTTAAACAAACGAAAGCGCGTATACGCGTGGTATCTCGAACAACTGCTACCAGTCGATGAAATCATCATTCCATTTCAAGACCGCAACCCTGACGGCGCCGGGCTGCATATCTTCCCGATCGCGCTGCCGAAATCCATCAACCGCACCGAGTTTATCAATACGCTAAAGGCGGACGGAATCCAAACCTCGATTCACTATCCGCCCATTCATCAATTCAGCGCTTACAGCGATTTTCGCGATTGCAACTGCCCGTTGACCGAAGACATCGCCTCGCGTGAAGTCACGCTGCCGTTTTATCCGCAAATGACCAAGGACGATGTTGAAAACGTCTGCGCATCAATCAAAAGCGCTCTGGTCGCATTGCGATAATATTTCATACGTTTGTTGACTGCGGCAATCTTTAAAACCTGGTGAGGGCGAACCTCCTGGTGAGCCGCAATTGAATGAAAGCGCTTCGATATTAAGCGGCTCGGCGGGAGCCTCGCCCTCCCCACATTATTCGATTCGTCAATGTAATTATGACCACATGTGCAGAAAAAAAAGAGGCGGGGTCTTAGTTGCCGTGCTGTTGAATCACGCCCCGGCTCATGATGCCGTTGGTGATGTTGTAGTCATACCAGAGGATGGTTTTGCCGCTTACCACGCCGCCGCTGACCGGGTCATAGCCAAACTCAAGCGTATACGGCCCCAGCGTACTCATCATCCAACGCACTTCTTCGGGATTTTCAACCCGGTTCCAAAACATTTTCACTGGAGCATTGTTGATGTTTCTTAATGGCGTCCAATTATAAAACCAATAGCCGTGTTCCCACGAAAAGGGGCTGACGCCTTGCCCGATGTTCACATAAGCCACAGGCGTCGTGAGTTGAAATAAATTCGTCACATGGGTTGGCGCGATTAAAGTGGTAGAACCTTCGCCCGAATCTTGAATGGGCGGCATATCGTTCCAGTCGATCCGATATTGCAGAACAGCATTAACCATCGTCTTAATATCGGCCTGGCTGCGGGCGACCTTCGATTTGACTAACGCCATCTGAAAATTGGCAACAATGATCGCAGCGAGGATTCCAATAATGGCCACCACGATCAATAATTCAATTAATGTAAATCCACAAGCCCGTTTGCGCATGTACCGCTCCCCGCGTTTTCCGTTCATACTGTATCATAATTATCAGAAAACGTGCCTACGCGATTTTTTTACATGACAACTTTTTACATTTCCGATACAGTTCTAGTGTTGACGAAAGTGGCGTCTTTGTGAATAGTCTAGTGGGGAAGACGCTGTATACCTCTTGGCGCATCAGCAATTCGCAATTTTAGGAGCCTATAATGAAACTCCGCACACCCGTTACGCTATTTCTTTTCATCGCCTCTATTGCAATGACCGCCAACTCGTCCATTCTCTTTGAACGCGGAGATATTTTAAGCACCGGTTTACGCTCAACCGATATGGCCCTGGGCGATATTAACGGCGACGGTCACGAAGACCTCGTCTTTACCAATATGACCGAAAGCACCTACGGCATCGCCTTTAACAATGGTGAAGGCGCGTTTGGCGCGGTTACGACCTGGCAATTGCCTGACGGGCGCCTGAACCCGTTGGCGCTTGATTGCGGCGATATTGACGGCGACGGCATAACGGATATCGTGATCGCTTACAACCAGACCATAGACAACTCGCCGCAACCGTTCCGCGACTCGGCGATTCTCGTCCTGTGGGGCAACGGCGACGCAACCTTTGAAGCGCTCGAACTGGGCATGTTCGGCGTCCCCTCATCAGTGTTGATTGAAGATATTAACGCTGACGACCAGCCAGACTTAGTCATCGGCAATAACGGCGGCTTATTGTTTGACCTCGGCTTTATCGACCAGGTTGACCCGGGCATCGTCGTCTGGACCAACCAGGGCAACCGCAGTTTTAGCGCCGCTGACGAAATCGTCACCGAAGGCGCCGTGATCGAAGTCAAAGCGGCGGATATTAACAACGACGGCTTGGTTGATATCGTCGGTTCCAACCAAGGCATCCCCGAAATCACCCTCAGCCCGATTGGTCTGGTTCTAGCCCGCACCAAAATTTCGCTCTTCGCCAACTCTGACGCTGGCTTGAGCAACACGGGCAGCGTTTCACTCGAACTCCCGCCCTGGGGGTTTGATTTCGCCGACCTGAACGGCGATGAATTCATTGACCTCGCCGTTGCGATTCTCGGCAAATCAGACTCACTCAACGTGTTAGAATTTTTGGGCACGCAAACCGCCGTGAAACTCTACCGCAACACGGGATTCGGCTTCACCTCGTTTGCCGACGTCAATACGCCGGGCGTCACCTTTTCGCCTATCATGCGCGACTTTGATCTCGACGGCGATGTTGACTTAGCTGTCACCGTTCAGGAAATTCAAGGCAACCTGCTGGTCCCCAGTTTGCGCATCTATGAACAGGTCGAAGAAGGCGTTTTTGTCGAGGTGGGTTCGTTAGCGGTCGAAGAAGAACCACGCTACATGTTAACGGATGATTTTGACGACGACGGCGATGAAGACCTCGCGGTGCTGTGCATCATCGTCGATGGCGCCGACCCGACCGATACTGCCATCGGCCGGATTTATGTGTATTTGAATCAAGCGGCGACAAACGTGGGGCAATGGGCGCTGTATTAAACTCGCCCTTGGCTTCATCAATAAACGGCGTGTACTAAGCCATCAATTGGTCGATGGCTTCGAAATCCGACTTATAAATTTTCACGACTTGGTCGAGCCGAATCACGTCAAATAACTCGCGCATGTTGTCGTTGGGCGAGCAGACGGCAAAGGTGCCGTTCACTTCTTCAACGCAACGCAACCCTTCCATCAATGAGCGGATGCCTGCGCTGCTCATATATTCGGTATCGGTAAAATCGACCAATATCTTCTTGCCGCCGTCATCAACCGCCTTGGTGATGCACGCCGAAAAACTCTGCAACGCGGTTGCGTCAATGCGTCCCGCCGGCTTCACAATGGTCAAATCGCCCTCGGTGCGAACTTCGATATTCATCTTGGCCATACCTCCATCAAAATTCCGTATACTCAATTCGCTTTAATCTTCGCTTTGTACTATGTATCAAACAGTAAAACAGATTCCAATGCAACTAAGTTTTACATTATAAAGCGCTTTGCGCTGTTTCAGCAAGCAAAACCTCGATGTATTCGTTGAAATCGTCGAGAAACACTAAAAAAAACATACCTGGACCATAATTCACAAATACTTCTCCCGAATTCTTCGGGAAAGAGGATTCCCATAAATTATAATTTATAAAACTTAGAAATAATCTTGACATTCAACTCCAGCCTTGGGTATAATCAAGTTAACATGACTCACTTTATCATGTTAATCATGTAAATTTGAAATCAGGATTCAAAGATGAACACAAAATCGAACCAGGACACCATAATCTATCCATTGACATTTCAAACAGATACTTCGAGATGGCCTGATCTGTTGCCTTATTGTTCCCGGCTGCTTTCTCAGTTGACCAAAAAGTCAATTCAGCAATATAGAGGCTCTCATCAAGCGGTCGAAACCGCCTTGGCAAAAGCCCCTTTGAAACTTCATCGGCCCATCGTCAATGATGAAGACGCCAAGGCGATTCTTGACGTCGTTTTTGAATCAGAAGAAGCCTTAATCAAGCAGGAACCGGAGCGCGAAGAAGCCTACCGCCGCCTGGGGCGCCATCTGAGGGAACATCTGGCTGACCGCTTGTTGCGCGAGCACCTGAAATTTCTGGATGAAATATTCGCCGATTCGGATAACGGAGCGGCCCAATTGGCCGAACGGCTTGAAGTGAACGACCGCTTTGACAGCCCAAAATCGCTGGCGCGGTTCATGAAAAAAATCCAAATCTACCGCGAGGTCGAGTCGTTTGTTCATTCGGCGGAGTTATCGCTGTCAAGCATCAAAATACGCGCCCGTTCGTCCGCCCGCGCCGCGCGGGGCAACTTATGGCCGACCGAACGCCGCGAAAAATATGCTTTCCTTGAGTCGCTCGCCGACGGTGGCAACACCTGCCCGCCGTTTACCGAAGCAGACCTCGAATTTCTGGTCAGCCAATCCAGCGTTGATATGTTGAAGAAGAAGACCGACCTGCTCATGTCCGAAATGGGCTTTGTTGAGCCGAACCGCTTAAAAGCCAATTATTCGCGGCTGAGCGACCACCTGCAGCGCAGCAAACAGCGCAAGTCTGACCACTCGCTGCGACGCGACTTGTTGAACAAAATGGGCGCCACCCCCGACCAGATCGACTATATTTCCGCCCGCGCCACTTACCAGACCATGAAGAACCTCTTGCGTCTGGCGAACGGCAATCTGGCGATTTCTGACCTGATGGGCGGCAAGCGCACCATCCGTAAGTTGTTGCGCCGCCGGGGCAAATCAAAGAGCCAGGCCGAGATTGATATCACCCGCCATCTCATCAAAGTTGAGGGCATCGACCGACGCGTGGCCGAAGCCTATGCCCGTACGCGCAAAAACCATTCGCTTGAGCATCTGATGCGCACCATCAATTTTTTGAAAGACAATTACCGCCGCTTTTACCGGGCGCATTGGGGTTTTCGCATTAAAGATACCGTCTTACGCCGCGCGATGGAGTTAGGGCTTTCCCGAAATAAATTGAGCAAGCGTTCGCTGGCGACCAAAGACTTTTTGAACGACCTGCGCCGCGCACTGGCGTTGGAAGAAGCCCTGGTCGTGAAAGAAAAAGACAAACTCACGCCCGAAGACCGTCGGCTGGCGTTGGAACCGTTCAAAGAAGTGCTCGATTATGAAACCGACACCGATACCCGTAAGCAACTCTACTTTATCTATGAGCAGTTTTGTTCAATCGGGCTTTGCATTCCAAAAGACAAACTCAAGCAGACTTGCATGAAGAACAGCAAGTTGTTCCCGACCCAGCGCAAGGTACAGGACGCGCTCGAGATTCTCAACGGCGCCTACCGCGCTATCGGGCAGCATGGCGAGACGCTGTGCGTCCTGCCCGATTACATCAAACTGCCTGAGAAAAAGGCGACCCACGTCTACGCCCACCACGCCGCGCAACGGGTGTGAGTTCTCTCGCGGCTCGGCGGGAGCCTCGCCCTCCCCTTGGCTTTGATTCGCCCATCAGATCACTGAAGTGAATTCAGGATGGAGCGCGCGTGTCCACACGCGCATTACATTGCCTCTGTGGACAGAGGCGCTCCAAGGTCTGGCGCAAATCTCCCCACGGGCTTGCCGTCCTCAAAAATGACCTTTGCACTTTTCTCTCTGGTGGATAGAAAAAGAAGACCTCCTCGGTTCGCTTTCAGTTTCATTGGTCATGGGGAGGGCGAACCTCCTGGTGAGCCGGATAAAACCGAAAGCCTTTCCTGTCTCGCGGCTTGGCGGGAGCCTCGCCCTCCCACAGCCTCGTGAAATTAGTTTTATCTATGCCCACGGTGGACAATATACCGAACGGTAAGTATACTTCTCCATTGAGCACTATTTTCTTCTGGAAAACCCAATATGACGCTTGATACGACTGCGCCAACAGAACTCAATACGCGCCAATTAATCGCGCAGGCCGCCATCAAATTGTTCTCAGAAAATGGCTACGCCGGAACCAGTATCCGCGACATTGTCGAAGCGGCGGGCGTGACCAAACCCGTTCTGTATTACTACTTCAACAGCAAAGAAGAACTCTACCGATCGCTCTTTCACGATATTTACGACGCCTGGCTGCCGATTCTGCGTGAGCGAATCAATGCGCCGACCGATTTTCACACCCGCCTGCGCGATTTAATGGATTATTATCTCGACTTTGGCGACGAGAGCGAAATTTGTGCGCTTCGCCTGATTTATACCGCCGCCTTCGGCCCCAAAGCACAGCGCGAATTAGTCGATATTGTTGCGCTGGAGAAAAAACATCTTGATTTGTTGAAACAATTTTTCCAGGAAGGGATACATACAGGATGTATCCGTTCCATCCCTGCTGAAAACGCCGCTGTACATTTTCTTGGCGTCTTGACCATGCAACTAAACTTGCGAGTGGTAACCGGCCAGGAAATAAGCAACGAACAGAAAGAAACCATCATAAACTATTGCCTCTCTGGAATTGGACAATGAAAAAACTACGCACTGTCATCCTTTATGTATTTTTGATCGCCTTTGTGTTCGGCGCCTATTACGCCATGTCGTTTATTCCAAGCGGCGGCGACGGCGATATCCCCAACTCAGCAGACGCGCCGCTCGACGCCGTCAAAGTGATGGAAATCACGCCGCAATATTTTGAGCAGACCATCTTGATTCCCGGCATGGCGCAGGCGGCGGTCGACGTTTCGCTAGGGGCGCGCATCCCCGGCATCGTGGAGAAGATCAACGTCAAAGAGGGCGAATTTGTCCGCGCCGGGCAGGAACTCTTTCAAATCGACCTGCGTTCGCGCACGTCGCAACTCGAAGACGCCAAAGCCGCCTTGGATCTCACCCAAAAAACCCGGGACCGCATGAAAGCCATGCGCGATAAAGGCAATATCACCGCGCAGGAATTTGACGAAGCGGTGACCTCCGATCAACGCGCTCAGGCCATCTATAACCGCCTGCAAGTCGAGGTGTCTCTCGGCAAGGTCGAAGCGCCCATCGACGGCGTCATTGACCGCATCGACGCGGAAGTAGGCGAATTTGTCAGCGAAGGCATGGCGCTGGCGCGGCTGTTGACGCTCGACCCCATCGAAGTGGTTACCGGAGTGCCGGAACGCTACGCCGACGCCGCGTCAAATGAAAAACAAGCAGTCGTGATGATCGAAGCCCTCAACGAAACCCGCTCCGCCGTGATGAAACGGCTGGCCTTTGGCGCCGACGCCCAATCGAACACCTTTGACGCTACCCTCACCTTAGACAACGCCGACCACCGCATCCGCCCCGGCATGATTGTGCGGGTGCGTATTGTCACCAAGCGCGAAGACGCGGCGCTGCTGGTTCCGCTGGCGGCGTTAATCAAGCGCGAATCGGGCATGAATGTGTTTGTAGAATCAGACGGCAAGGTCGAAGCCCGCCCCGTGCAACTGGGCGGCGTCGACAAAGAGCAAATCGAAATCCTCAACGGCCTCAAAGCCAATGACCGCATCGTCATCATTGGTCAGCAAGACCTGGTCGACGGTCAGCCGGTACGCGTCGCAGAGGTCATACAGCAAGCCAAACCCTTCAACGTAGGCAAGACCGAACTATGAGCCTGACATCCTTTTCCGTAAAAAACCGAATCACCACTATGGTGGTGTTGTTGATTATCGTTGTGGTGGGGATCTACGCGTATCGCATTTTGCCGCGCGAGTCGTTTCCTGATATTACGATTCCAAACGTCATCGTCACCACGCCGTATGAAGGCGTAGCGCCGTCTGACATCGAGAACCTTATTACCGATGAGATCGAAAAGAAACTCATGTCGATCTCTGATGTGGATGAAATCCGCTCGTATTCGTCCGAAGGCAATTCAACCATCATCGTTGAATTCACCAGCGACATCGACATCGACGACGCGCTGCAAAAAGTGCGCGACAAGGTCGACGAAGCCAAAGGCGACCTGCCCAATGATTTAGAGAACGACCCGTTCGTCGATGAGATCAACCTGTCAGAGTTCCCCATCATGTCGGTGATCGTGTCCGGCCCGGTGGGCCTGGTTCGGCTCAAAGAACTGGCGGACGATCTCTCGGAAGACATTGAAACGATCACCGGCGTGTTAGAAGCCAAAGTCACCGGCGGCTTAGAGCGCGAGATTCGCGTGGTCTACGAGCCGGAGCGGCTTTCGGCCTACAACCTTTCGCCCACGCAGATAATGAACGCCGTCATCGCTAACAACCTCAACACGCCCGGCGGCGATATGGACATCGGCCCGCAAAACTATCTGGTGAAAATACCCGGCGAGTTTGACGACCCCAACGAAGCCAGCGGCTTGATTATACGCGCCGACAAAAACCGCCCCATCTTTATCACCGACGTAGCGCGCCTGCAAGACGGTTTTGAAGAACAGACCACCAAAGCGCGCTATAACGGGCGCGAAGCGGTGTCGATTGACGTCATCAAACGCAGCGGCGAAAACATCATCCTCATCGCCGACGCGGTCAAAGCCTTGCTGAAAGAATACCAGCCGGGCTTGCCGGAAGGGGTTGCGTTTTCCATCGTCAGCGACCAATCGAGCGATGTGCGCACCATGGTCTCCGACCTCGAAAACAGCATCCTGACCGGCCTTGTACTCGTGGTCGCGGTGGTGTTTTTTGCGATGGGGCTGCGCAACTCCATGCTGGTGGCCAGCGCGATTCCACTGTCGATGTTAATCACCTTTTTCATCTTATGGATATTGGACATCACTCTCAACATGGTGGTTTTGTTCTCGCTGGTATTGGCGGTCGGCATGTTAGTCGATAACGCCATCGTCATCGTCGAAAACGTCTATCGCCATTGTCAGGACGAAGGCCGCACAAAAACCGAAGCCTCCATCGTCGCCACTCACGAAGTAATGTGGCCTGTCATCGCCAGCACGGCGACCACCGTCGCGGCGTTTTTCCCGCTCATCTTCTGGCCTGGAATGACCGGCGAGTTTATGAAATTTCTGCCCAAGACGGTCATCATCACTCTGATCGCCTCGCTATTTGTCGCCCTGGTTATCAACCCGACCTTGGCGAGCATGTTCATCAAAGTAAAACCAAAAAAAGTGAAGAAGAAACCGCTGGGGTTATTCATGCGGACGTATCAATACATCCTCGAAGGCGCCATCGAACGCCCTTTCTTCACCTTATGCTGCGCGTTCAGCGTGATGGCGCTGGTGATGACCGCTTATGGACGCTTCGGGCATGGCGTTGAGTTCTTTCCAGCAATTGACCCGCCCCGCGCCTTTGTTGACCTTAAAATGCCCAAGGGCAGCAATCTCGAACAGACCGACATCATCGCGCGGCGGGTGGAAGAGTTTGCCAGCGAACATCAAATTACCAGCATCGTCACCAGCGTAGGCGCGGTTTCGACTGGCATCGACGCGTTCTTCGGCGGCGGCGGCGGGGCCAAAGACAAAGGCCGCATCATGTTGGAGTTCCCCATCATGGAGAAACGCGAAACGCCCGCGAAACAAATTCTCGCCACGCTGCGCCGCCAGACCCAGCCGATTTATGAATGCGACATTGAGATCAACGAAGAAGAAGGCGGCCCGCCCACCGGCGCCCCGGTCAGCATCGAAATCTCCGGCGAGTCGTACGACGTGCTGGCGCCGCTGATGCGGACAATCAAAGACAAAATTCGTAATACCCCCGGCTTGGTGGATATGAAAGACGACTACGTCATTGCGCGGCCAGAAATTGTGATCGACGTTGACAAGCAACGCGCCGCCCTGCTGGGGCTGGATACGCGCATGGTCGCCGAGAACGTCAAAACCGCGATTCGCGGCGTCGAAGCGGGAAAATACCGCGACGGCAGCGACGAATATGACATCATTGTGCAGCTGCCGCTGGAACGCCGCAAAGATTTAGAAGCGCTGAAAAACCTGCAAATCAGCGATGCGCTCGGCAACTACGTCCCCATCACTTCCGTGGCGGACCTCCGGGTCTCCGCTGGACTCGGCACCATCGTCCATTCCGACCAGGACCGCGTCATCACCATCGAAGCCGATGCCGAAGGCCGCCTCGCGACCGAGGTGCTCGCCGATGTTCAACTCACGCTTGCGGATATGCAACTACCGCGCGGATACAAAATCACCTACCGGGGCGAAAGCGAAGACCGCGAAGAAGCGCAGGTGTTTTTGACAGAAGCCTTCGCGGCGGTGCTGATGTTAATCGCCCTGATTCTCGTCACCGAATTCAACTCGCTCTACCGCCCGCTGATCGTGCTCACCTCAGTCATTCTATCAACGGCGGGGGTGTTCATCGGCCTGATGGCGACCCAAACGCCGTTTGGCATCATTATGACCGGCATCGGCGTCATCAGCCTGGCGGGCGTAGTGGTCAACAACGCCATCGTCTTGCTCGACTATATTGAGCAGTTGCGCGAGCGTGGGCAATCCGCTCACGATTCAATCATCAATGCCTGTATTATCCGCTTTCGCCCGGTCATCCTGACGGCGATCACCACCATCCTGGGGCTGGCGCCAATGGCGTTAGGAATCAGTTACGACTTCCGCCGCGGCGGTTTTATGGTCGGGACGGAATCATCGCAATGGTGGGGTTCGATGGCGGTGGCGGTCATCTTTGGGCTTGCCTTCGCGACCGTGATGACGCTGGTGGTGGTTCCCTCGATGTTGGCGCTAGGCGACCGCTGCAACGAAATGGTTGCGCGTCTGCGCGGACGGGACAAAGCAACGTCTGAACCCGTCCACACGATTTCGATATAATCACGTTGCGCTGGTTCCGGCGCATCTCTGCTTGGTGCTATGATCCATTGTCAGCAATGAATAGAAAAATGGTGTAACTCAGAATGGCGAAGTACGACATATCCATCTCGGCGTTTTTTCCCGCGCATAACGAAGTCGATAACATCGGCGTATTGACCGAGAAAACGGTCGCCGCCTTGTCGGAACTGGTCGATGATTTCGAGGTGCTCATCATCAACGACGGCAGCAACGACGGCACCCGCGAACTCGCCGACGAACTCGCGGGCCGCATCCCACAGGTGCGCGCCATTCACCATGAGGTCAACCGGGGCTACGGCGGCGCAGTCAAAACCGGGCTGGCGTCGGCGACCAAAGACTGGGTGTTTTTCACCGACGGCGACGGACAGTTTGACGTGGGCGAAATCGCCTCACTGGTCGAACACACCCCTGACCATGACGCCGTGGTGGGCTATCGCATCGACCGGCAAGACCCCGCGCACCGCAAGTTGTTCGCCCGTTGCTGGGGGACGCTGATTCGCTTTTTGTTTGGATTTCAGGTGCGCGATTTAGATTGCGCCTTCAAGTTGTTTCGCCGCAAATATTTTGACGGCGTCGAACTCAAGGCCGAGGGCGCAGTGATTTCGGTCGAATTTTTCTCGATCCTCACCCGCAACGGCGCCCGCATCAAACAAGTCGGCGTTCATCATTATCCGCGCACGGCGGGCGAGCAGTCAGGCGGCAGCCCGAAAGTCGTGCTACGCGCCTTCAAAGAACTGATGCTGCTCTACGGGCGATTGAAAGGCTAATCGTTCCGCCTGCAATCCAGTCCTCACATTCTCGTTTCCTCTGGAGCCTACCGCATTGACCCTGTTTCGTAACGAAGCCCATCGCCGCGCCGGCTACTGGCTAATGGCCAACCATTGGTTTATGTATAGCGCCATGGCCTGCGTGATGGCGCATTTGTCGCGCTATTTCGATCTTGATCTCGGCCTCAACGACCAAAACATCGGCCTCTTGATGGCGTTGCCGCTGGGCGTCGGCGTTATATTCCAGCCGTTATGGGGGGTGCTGTCCGACCGCTATCTGGGACGCACCAACGCCTATCGCCTCGCGCAGGGACTGACCGCCGTCTTGCTGGTTTTTTTTAGCCTGTCGCACCAGATCGGCGGCAACTACCTGCTGCTGGCGGCGGCGTGCGCCATGATGATTTTTCATAGTTCAAACGCGCCTTTGTCATCGGGGTTAATCATTTCATTTTTGGGGATCGAGCGCCGCCATCTGTTCGGACGCATCCGCGTATTCGGCAGCGCCAGTTTCGCGTTCACCATCGCCCTGCTCTGCCCGCTCGCCGCCGCCGCGTCGATTTATGTCGGCGTATATCCCCGCATGGGAATCTTCTGGCTGGGCGCGGCGTTTTACCTCGCCGCTTTATGCACGACCTTCTGGGACGTCAAGCAATTTGAGCCTCATCATCGCCCGCCGATGAAATCGTTTCTCACCCTGATTCAAACACCGAACCTGCTGCATTTTTATTTTTGCCTGTTTTGTCTGGGGCTGGGCGCGGCAGGCGGCATTCAGTACATCGGGCCATACATTGGATTGCGCGGCCACTCGGAATGGTTTTTCTCCAGCCTGTGGGCGGTGGGCGTCAGTTCAGAGATCATCCTGACGTGGAATCTTCATTCCATCGTCAAGCGCTTCGGCCTCAAGGCGATCATCGTGTTCGGCATCGCGTCCGAATGCATCCGTTGGACGGGAATGGGGATGACGCAAAACCCCTATCTCTACTATCTCATCTTTACCATGCACGGCACCGCAGTGATCGGCAACTTCTTCGCCGCTGCGATGTATATTGATTCGGAATGCGACGAAAGCGTACGCTCGACCGCGCAGACGTTGTTATTTTTTTCATTCGTATCAGGACAAGTCAGCGGCTATATTCTCAGCAGCCAGATTGTGCAATTCGTCGGCGCCCATTGGTCGATGGAACGGGTTGACGCGATTCAAACCAGTTTCTTCGCGTTCGGCGCCATCTGCGCATTCGGCGCGCTATGGGCGTGGTTATTTATTAAGAAAGAATCTAAATTCGCGGTGCTCGACGCGAAAGCGTAACGCGTTTCTCCCTCCATTTCCCAAAAAAAGGCCCTCATCTTTCGACGAGGGCCTTTGCAATTCATGAGTTATTCACTGCGTATGATTAATACAGCGTCCAATCACTGACTGGATTCAAGACTTCTAAGGTTACGTTCTTGAACCATGTGTATTGGATCGAACCTAATTGGTGAGCAGTAACCGCTAACCCAACATAAATCGGGTCTTGCATAACCAGCGATTGCGTCTCTTGTACTTGCACCCAACTGCCGTCGCCCAGTTCGTCCTTATAGAAGATCGACCAGTCATCGCCACGGCGTTCGACGCGGAGACGCGGATAGTCTTCGGCAGGATAGCCTTCGGTTGAGAAGGTCACGCGGTTATCGCCATTGCTGGTACTGGCGCCGTCTTGAGCAGCGCGCATTTGCCAACTGTACTGACCGTCGCGGCGCATACGGTTGCCAAAGTTCACCGAACCGGCGCTCAAGTTTTGGCGTCCCATCAACATGCCTTTAATCCACGCATCCGTACTGGTGCTTCGTTCGGATTCATCGTGAATAATTTTGGCTTCGATATTGAAATCGCCTGAAACGGCGGTGTATAAGAAATGGAAATTATCGGCGTTGGCCCAAATATCGTTTCCTGCGCCTGCCAATGTATACGTGTCAGATTCAGTGTCATATTCAGCCGAACCGAGGAAATCTTCGCCGCCCAGATTATCAATATTTTCGATAATATCAGCGTGTTGATCGAAGGTTTGGTCGCCTTCCGGCCCTTCTTGGGTCAAGGTCATTACAGCAGAACCGCCGGTGTTGCTATCGCCAATGGTTCCTGACCATGAGTTGACGGCTGCAGGAGCCGCAGGCGCCGTGGCTTTGTAGGTCAATGTGGTGTTGCCAAAGGGAACAGAAACGTTCCACGAAACCGTACCGCCGGATTCGGAACCGCCGTCGCTGATGTCTGATACGGTCCAGCCAGTGGGAACAGTGTCTTCAATTGAAGTAGAAGCCGCAGCCTGGTTGGGATTCAAAACAGTAACCGAAACGGCAATTTCAGTTCCGGGTTGGAAACTGCCCTGTGAAAATGCCCGCGATCCAGATGAAGGCAGCGTGGGAGGCGCAGTAATTTCGACGTTATAAAATTCTCCAATTGCGAGCGTTTCGTCATTGATATGGTTGGTCACGGCCAAGCCGACGACAACTTCATCAGCCATTTCAATCTCTTCAACGCGGCCCAGCGTCCAGTTTGAGCCGTCTTCCGACCATTCGCAGAAGAACAGGTTGAGTTCTGCGATACGGGTTACGCGCACCCAGATGCCTTCAACAGTCGCTTCAACGGCAACGTCAGCGTCAGCCGGATCGGCTTTGGGGTGGAAGAATTGCGCACTGGTGGACCCCCCGTCTTCTTGCGTACGCCATGTCGCGTTGACCTGGTCGCCATAGTTATTGCCGCGAAGTTGCCCACCGAAATGTTTAGAGCCGGGCGCATCGCCTTTTTCACGAATCATGGCGATCATCTTCGACCATTCGTTCGCACCCGGGTCTAACCAGCTTAATAGCGCCGTGATACTGACGCTGCCAGTGCGAGTTGTATAGATGAAGTAGCCTTCATCGGCGTTCCCCCAGATATCGTCGCCGTTGCCTTCGAGCGTATAGATATCGTTCGTAAAGTCTGCCGAACCTGCCGCTTTAACGTTATCAACCGTTTCCAACGTCCAGTCGGCGGAATTTTCAAAAATGCCGACTTGCGCGAATGCCGGCAGAGCGACAAACGCAAATACTAGAACTAAAGCCAATTTCTTCATGTTTTTCTCCCCAGAATAGGTATGTTGTTTTCTCCAACACATTCACCAAATAATGATGACTTAACAAACGTAACGACGAACTGACGAATAAAGAGTGGATAATTTTGGCGTGGTATCACCTCCCATTCAAAAAAACAAATCAACAGATCAATAAATTTGCCTATACTTATTCAATTATCGTACGAATATTGAGTAAATGTCAACAGCACTCAAAGAAAAACTCTGTTAAGCGATATACATTTTTAAGGCTGTGTGCCGAGCAAAGGCCGCAAAGCGGGCAGCCATTGAAGCAACGAAACAAAAATATATCAGCCATGTAGGGCGCAACGTGTTGCGCCCGAATCCCCCCTTAAAAAGGGGGCGATTGAAATCGAGCGCAATATGATGTCCCTACTCACATGAACATAAAAACCAACAAAACAACCATAAATACTAGAATTTTATTAATTCATCGCGGTTCTATAGTCGCATAACGCTTCCATGCAGACCGGATTCGGCTTTATGATGTTGAACCAACTCACGCCTGTAGGAGAAACCGATGAGCAATATCAAGCAATACTCAACCGTCGTTGATGACCATTTTCCTAAATATTTTTTCTCGGGTTTTAGCGACGATCCAAACGCCATTGATACGCTTCGCGCCACGCAAGCGCAGGTCATGCTCTATGAAAAAGTGACCTGGACCTTGCCCGGCGACGGAGGCGAACCTATCGAAAAAGGATTGCGCTACGGCGAAAACCCCGGTCAGGAAGCCGCGCTCTATCGCCCACTCAACGGGCACCTCATCCTTGCAGGCATCGAATTTTTGGGCGAAGGCGACGCGCTGGTCGGCGGGCTGAATACGGAATCGTTGATTCAATTCGGCAAACACCCCAGCAAAACCAATTTGACCGACATCGACAGCGCACTGGCGATTCTCAAACATTTTCATGAAGACCCCTGCGCCATCATCATCAAACACAACAATCCCAGCGGCGTCGCCTTGGGACGCTCGGTCTTGCAGGCCTATACCAAAGCGTGGGAAGCCGACCCCATCGCGCCCTTCGGCGGGGCGTTGGTGGTCAACCGCGCCCTCGACAAAGAAACCGCCGAAGCCATCGCGACCCAATACTACGAAGTGGTCTGCGCGCCGGAATACGAAGAAGGCGCCGTCGAAATTTTATCGAAACGCAAAAACCTGCGTGTGATCCGCCTGAAAAATATCGAAAACCTGCGCGACTACTTAGGCAAGCGCTACATCGACTTCAAAGCGCTGTCAGACGGTTCGGTCTTGCCGCAGTGGTCGTACGTACCCACGGTCGGGTCTAACAATACGGTCGTGACTTCATATAAAGATTTCGCCGACAACATCGAAGTGCCCAAAAACCTGCCGTTGCGCGAGATGAAAGACGGCAGGTTGGTGAAGTCTGACAAGACTGTCAGCATCGAAACGGAACCCAGCGAAGGCTATTTGCGCGACATGTGGTTCGCTTGGATGGTCGAAACCGGAGTTACGTCAAATTCCGTCCTGACTGCAAAAAATCTGGCGACCGTCTCCATCGGCGTCGGCGGACAAGACCGGGTATCTATGGCGAAGCAATGCGTCAGCAAAGCCTATGAGTCGCGCCGCGCGTTAATTTCGATACAAAAATACGGCATGAACTATGATCTGTTTAAAGTCGAAGTCGAAAAAGGCGAGCACCCGCAAACCACGCTACGCGAAATTGAAACCACCGCGCTCAGCGGAAACGCCGGGCTATTAAACGCAGTTGTCGCGTCAGACGCGTTCTTCCCGTTCCGTGACGGGGTCGATGTTCTATTGGACCAGGGCGTGAAGGCGATCGTGCAGCCGGGCGGTTCGTTGCGCGACGCCGATGCGGTGCAGGCATGTAACGAAGCCTGCGCGACCATGGTCTTCACCAACATGAGATGCTTTAAGCACTGATTTTTTTTCAGAAGTCATGTCAATAATTATGTATTTACGTAGCGACTGGCATGGGTATATCTCTGCTCGCTTCAGTGCGGGCTTCCAGGCCCTTTTGCACAGGCGCTCCCAGAGACACACCCATGCCAAAACTTGCTTGTCTATTTTGATTAGGCGCGATATCCTCTCGAATTGCTTTTGAAATGGCTTCTAGATAACGGTGGCTTTACGCCGTATTTTTTTATTTTGTCGGGGATATCAAACCCGCATGAATGCCGTGCTGCGATCTTACATGGAAGCGCACAGAGAAAAGTAGGACAGCAAATTTATGTTCATCACACCGCAGGTTGTTCGTGGGTCAGGCAATGGAAGGCGCCCAGCCCCCAGATCAAATCGACCGCGTTGACGCCGACGACGCTCCGGTCAGGGAACAACTCCCGCAACACGCCAAGCGCAATGTAATCGTTGGGGTCATTAAACGTCGGAACCAACACCGCTGCGTTGCCAATATAAAAATTCGCATAACTCGCGGGCAAACGCTGTCCGTCGAATACCAACGGCTGCGGCATTGGTAATGCGATCACGTCTAACTTTTTGCCGCCGCAAACCCGCACGGATTGCAAGCGCTCGCGGTTCTCATGCAGCGCGGCGTAGTTTGCATCATTGGGATTTTTTTCTTCGACCAAAACGACCGTGGTTGGATTCACAAAGCGACACAAGTCATCGACATGCCCATGGGTGTCGTCGCCGACGATTCCCTTGCCCAGCCAGTGGATGCGCTCGACGCCCAGGTTGTCGCGCAACACGGTTTCAAATTGCTCTTTGGTCAGCTGCGGATTGCGCGGTTGTACGGCAGCGTCAAGCAAGCACTCTTCCGTCGCGAGCAAATCGCCCGCGCCGTTCACGTCAATCGCGCCGCCTTCGAGCACCACCGGTTTGCCATTGGCTTTGACGTCAATGCAAGGCAGTTTGAGTTTGCGCGCGGCTTTGGCTGGAATCTGATTGTCGAGTTTCCATTCAGGATATTTCGCCCAGGCGTTGAATTGAAAATTGATGATCGCCAGCGGATCGCGTTTTGCATCGCGTTTAATAAAAATCGGCCCGGCGTCACGGTTCCAACCCCGGTCGGTTTTGATGAGATGAAAATTGACTGCGTTGAGGTCAGCGCCGTTTTTTTGCAAGACCCGCTGCGCTGCGGCTTTGCGTTGTTGAGAATCAACAATCAAGTGAATGGTTTCGCCGGGGGCGAGTTTGCGAACGATTTCGCCAAACACCCAGGGGACGGCCTGAAACTTTCCCGGCCAATCGCTGCGCTTGTGAGGCCAGGTCAACCAGGTCGCCTGGTGCGGATCCCACTCGGCGGGATGTCGATACCCCAGCGCAGCAGGCGTTTTGGCGTTTGATTGTTTCATAGCAATTGGTTTCTAATCGCGTTTCGGTAGACTTATTTTTGTCGCTTGATTTTAAGGCGTATACGCGGCTGACGAAAGGACGTTTCAACGTGTTTCCCACAATTGTGAATGCCGTCGCGGTTTTTGTCGGCGCTTTGGTTGGGCTTGGTTTTCATGGGCGCATTTCAGAACGCTACCGCACTATTCTCTTTCAAGCGCTGGGTTTGGTAACGCTGCTGATTGGCATGAAAGACGCCATGCAAACCCAAAGCGTCCCTCTGTTGGCGCTGAGCATGATCGCTGGCGGCTTGATCGGCGAGGCCATTGATATCGACAAGCGCTTCAACCAAGTCGGCGAATGGCTCAAACACCGCTTCGCCAAACCGGGCGACCATCAATTTGTCGATTCGTTCGTCTACACATCGCTGTTGTTTTGCGTGGGCGCCATGACGGTGGTGGGATCGTTTCGCGCTGGCGTACAAGGTGACGGCGAAATTCTCTACACCAAAAGTTTGATGGACGGCCACGCCGCCATTTTTCTCGCCAGCGGGATGGGCGCCGGCGTTCTCGCCAGTTCGTTGACGGTATTGGTTGTGCAAGGCGGTCTCACGCTGTTGTTTATGCTCACCATCAGCGACCTTCCCGAAACGGTCGTCACCGAAGTCGGCGCAGCAGGCGGCCTCTTGATCGCAGGCATCGGACTGATGTTGCTCGACGTCGTCAAAATTCGTCTGGCGAACCTGCTGCCCAGTATGTTCGTTGCAGGCTTGCTCGCCTGGGCGCTGTTAACGTAACTAATTTTCGATCACATTAAATTCAAAATCATACGCTTCTTGCGGCGGGTTGGGGTTGTCAGGCCCCGGCGACTCTAAGAAGCGAGTCAACCGCACCCGCGCATTCGTCATGTATTTCGCCGCGATGGGAAAATACACATTGCCAGTGATGTTCGACTCAGGATGAATGGTCACCGGGCGAATCGGCAACGCTTTCGCAATCAAGCCCTGGTAAGAGGGCTGCACCGTCGTTGTGGAAAAAGGCGCATAATACCAATGCGTGTTCCAATAATGCCCATAGGGGTAACCGCGCGAATAGCCTAAGCCATAGGTCACGAACGTACGCGGGCGGGCGCCGCTTTCCGCCGCTTCGATGAGCGCGTCCGGCGTCAACGGAAAATATTGCGTACCGTCCTGGTCGAACAACACGATCTCTTTCGGCATGAATTCAATCGGCGCGTCGGTTGGATTGATGATCGTCATGCGAACGGTGGTGAGTTTGCGGTCGAGTCGATAGGGCGTCTCGATCTGCCCGGCGCGTACAGTTAAAACGTCGCCGTGAATGGTCGCGACTTTGCCGGACGGATCAACCTGGACGCCGGGGCCGGAGATCGGCATCAGCTGCGCAGTCGAACAGCCCGTGAGCAAGAACGGCGTTAAAAGAAATAAGGCAACAACTATTTTCAATTGTATCATCATGTTTTTTTGTCTCCACATTGATCATTATACCAACATGACGATGAGGAGAGTAATCTTACCTACGACGCCGCGACCACTTTTTGCGGCGGTTCGGGGCGTTTAAACAATCGGCTGAAGAAACGCCGCAAGCCGCGCTCGCCTTTGTCGCGAGATTCGATCTGCAATAACGACGCCGCCAAATTGGTCACCGCGCGCGACGCCGGGCAGTTGGGTGAGCGCAATAAAAACGGCGTCTGGCGCCGCACCGCTTTCAACACTTCCGGGTCGCGGGGAATATACCCCAAATTATTGAAACTGGAACCCAGCATCTGCGTGCAAATTTGCGACATCAAACGCGCCACGTCATTGGCTTCGCGGCTGTCGCCCGCCATGTTCACCACCACGCCCAACTCACTATCGGAGCAATGACGGCGCAGCGTTTTGATTAACGCATACGCGTCCGTATACGCGGGCGGTTCGGGCGTCGTCACCACGATGGTCTGGTCGGCGGCCAACAGAAACTGCAATACGTTGGGGTGGATTCCCGCCGCCGTGTCAATCAGAAACACGTCCGGCTCCGGCGTTAAACTGGCGAAGGCGTCAAACAGCCGCCCGATTTGTTCTTCGCTAAGTTGCGAGAGTTCTTCGACGCCTGAGCCGCCGGGAATCACCCCCAGGCCTTCCGGCCCCTGCACCATGATCTCTTGAATAGTTTTTTGACCGGACAACACATGCGACAAATTGTGGCGCGGCGTCAGCCCCAGCAAGACGTCGATGTTCGCTAGCGAGAGGTCGGCGTCCATCACAATGACGCGCTTTTTCATGCGCTGCATGGCGATGGCCAGGTTGCAGGTCATATTGCTTTTGCCGACGCCGCCCTTGCCCCCGGTGATGGCGATCACCCGCGTTTTTGATTGCATCGGAAAGCGCTTGGATGGATCAATGCGCAACGTCGGCTGCGGCTTGGGCCGGGCAATCGCTTCCGGCGGCGCGGGAGGCCCAATCATATCGTCCGCAGAAACCGCAGGCGCAGGCGCGGCGTTCACAACAACAGGCTTGCTTGCTTCTTTCTCTTGCTGGCGCTCGCGTTTCTGTTTCTTTGAGAGTTTGGGTTTGCTGAGCGTTTCTTTCGGCGCGGCGTCCTTGGGTTTGTCCGCAACCGGCGACGCCACGCTGGCCGTATTCTCTAGTTTCGCTTCGACGGCTTGATTCGTATCCACGACTTTTGTTTCTGGTTTGGACGACGCAGGCGCAAGCGGTTTCTCTTCAGGAGCGCTTTTCGCTTCCACCTTCGGAGAAGGCGCGAGCGCGCTTGGCTTCACCGCTGCTTCTTTTTTTTCAAGCGCAACTTTAGGCGCCACAACGGGCGGCGCTTCTATGACCGGCGCTTCCACGATTGGTTCAAGAACCGCCGTTGCAGAACCGCCGTCAGAGGCCGCGTCTTGCACGGCCGCCAGTTGACGCAGTTTTTCTGCTTGGTCAGGAATTCGATCTTTCATGCTTTTTATCCTGCTTCGGCTTGGCCGATTCAATTTTTTCTAATTTCAACTCGCGAATCACCGGGCCGCTCGACGTTGGTTTTGGCGTCGGTTTCACAGACGCGGCTTTGGCTGCGGGCGTTTGTTCCATCACAGGCTTCGACTCAATTGTTTCTTTCTTATTTGCGCTATCTTTCACTTCTATAGAACGATTGATAGCCGGTTTGGTCAGCAACAGTTTGGCGACGCGCTCCGGCTTGGCCGACTCAATGTCTTCGGGGACGTTCTGTCCGGTTGTGAGGTAAGAAATGGGCGTTTCATATTTCATCACGGTATTAAAGACGCCGCCGTAGGTGGTTGATTCATCAATTTTGGTAAAGATAAAACGGCGCGGTTCAACCACTTTAAAATGTTCGATCACGTCAATCATGTCGCTGAATTTTGACGTCGAAGACAACACCAGATGCACTTCATCCGGTTGCGCGGCTTCTTTGATGCTGGCCAGCGCGTCTAATTGAGGCGCGTTGCGTTGGCAAGCGCCCGCCGTATCGAACAAAATCAGATGCGCATTCTTATGTTTGTTGATCGCCTGTTTGACTTCATCCGGCGAATAGGTCACTTCTAATTCCACGCCGAGAATTTCCGTATATTTTTGCAATTGCTCGACTGCCGCGAGACGGTAAAGATCAGCGGTAATGAAGACGATTTTGGGGCGCGTTTTTGCATTGGCGTTGTAGCGGTACAATGCGGAAATTTTCGCCAGCGTAGTGGTTTTGCCCACGCCGGTTGATCCAACCAACATAATGACCTTGGGCCGTTTTGCGTCGAAATCGAGTTCCAGCGGCCCCGCGACGGGGATGCGCTCGATCAAGCGCGACTTTAATACTGTCCAGATGTCGTCTTCTTCATCGGTGCTTTCGGCAATTTGCGCGGCGAGGGTCAACGCAAGGCTTTCATCCACCTCTTGATCGAGGAGATGGTTATAGAGTTCCCGCGTGCGAACGGGAACGGGCGGCTCGTTGCCGGAGGAGACAGGCGACAGGTTTTCGATCAAGCCCGTCAGTTTAATCAACTGGTTTTCCAGGCTGCCCAAGCGTTCTTCCAACGCGGCGGGCTCCTTTTGCTTTTCTTGTTTCGGTTGAGGATTGGCGGGCTTTTGGGGCTGTTTGGGTTTAGACGGCGCCAGCGCTTGCTTTTCTTTTTCAATTTCTTTGGCGAGCAGCAGCAGCGGGTTTTCTTCCTTCACAGGTGCGGGCGGCACTGGTGAAATCGGCTGCGGGTTTGGCATTGCGGCGTCGTCAATACGAAAATCAATTCCGCCGGAACCACGCACAGGCGCAGCAGTCGGCGACGCGGCGGGTACTTTGTCAGAACTGAGTTTGGCGGCGTCATCAACGGCGGCCGTTACTTCAACCCCGCGTCCGCCAAACAAGCCGAACAGCCCTTTTCCCGTTTCCCGTGAATGCAAAATAATCGCATTGTGGCCCAGTTCCGCCTTGACCCGTTTCATAGCGTCGGGCATCGATTTAGCTTGAAACTTTTTCACTCGCACTTTGCAACCTCACCGTCGCGATTCGCGTGACCGCTACTTCAGGGGCCACTTCGTTATATGACAAAACAATTAAATTTGAGATACGGCGTTCGCACAGCCGCCTGAGATGCGAACGGATTTGCGGCGTCGTCAATACGACGGGATTGTACCCGGAGCTGACCGCCGCGTTGGCTTCTTGTTCGATGGCGGCGATGATGTTCTCTGCATATACGGGGTCCGTCGCCATGATGCCCGCCGCGCCGCCGCGCTGCATTCCCTCAAGGATGCGCTGTTCAATGTTGGGGTCGATTGTAACCACCGGTAGGCGGTTGCCAGTATCAACATATAGATTCGTAATAATGCGCGCCAGATTCATCCGGCAATATTCGGTGATGGTGTCGGGATTCATCTGGGCCGCTTCGGCGTAATCGGCGATCGCTTCGAAGATCAACTCCAGGTTGCGAACTGGTACGCGCTCGCGCAGCAGGTTTTGTAGAACTTTCTGAATTACGCCCACTTTGACGCCAACGCCTTCGAGTAGTTCGTTGACCAAAACGCCGTTGCGTTCTTTGAGGTTGTCGAGCAGCTGCTGCGTTTCTTGGCGTCCCAAAATATCATAGGCGTGTTGACGAATGACTTCGGTCAAATGAGTGGCGAGCACCGAAGACGGTTCGACGATGTTGTAGTCGGCCATTTCCGCCGCGCCGCGGTCGTTTTTGTCGATCCACTTTGCGGGCGTTCCAAACGCGGGGTCGGTGGTTTTGATTCCGGGCACGTCATCTTCTTCCATGCCGGGTTTCATCGCCAATAAGCGGTCGGGGCGAATCTCTCCATCGGCGACCTTCACGCCGCGAATCAAAACGGAATATTGCCTTGGCCCCAGTTGCATGTTATCGCGAATGCGGATCGGCGGCACGATGATGCCCAGTTCAACCGCCGTCTGACGGCGAATGACAGTGATTTGGTCGAGCAAGGTCCCGCCCTGAGAACTATCCACAATCGGAATCAGCCCAAAGCCAATTTCGATTTCCATCGGGTCGACTTCGAGCAGCGTTTCGACTTGCTCTGGTTCGGGCGGCGTTTCTTCTTCGGCCTTGCGCTCGTCAGCTTCTTTATCGTCGGCTTCTTTTGATAGTGTGGCTTGGCCGTTCCATGCGACCAACCCTAAAATTCCTGCGATTGTGGTGAAGGGCAACACAATAGAAGGCGTGAAGAAAAAGCCAAGAGCCGCAATGAATAACAACGCGGTGGCGGCGAGATAAAGCGCCTCCGGTTTGCCGAGCATTTGTTTGCGAAGACTTTCGCCCAGCGCGTCTTGTTCGGAAGCGCGGGTAACGACCATACCAGCGGCGACAGAAGTCAATAGTGCGGGGATTTGCGTCCCAAGCCCGTCGCCAATCGTTAGCAGCGTATAAAAATAAAGGACTTGGAGAATACTCAAGCCGTCCATAAATCCGACCGCGATCCCGCCGACGATATTAATCACGGTAATAATAATTCCGGCGGTAGCGTCGCCTCGGACGAATTTGCTTGCGCCGTCCATCGCCCCATAAAAATCCGCTTCGCGCGAGATGTCGGAGCGGCGCTGACGCGCTTCGGCTTCTGAAATCAGCCCGGCGTTGAGGTCGGCGTCAATTGCCATCTGTTTACCGGGCATCGCGTCCAAGGTGAACCGGGCGGCGACTTCAGCCACACGTCCTGAACCTTTGGTAATAACGACGAACTGGATGATGATAAGAATCAAAAATACAACCGCGCCAATGACGGGATTATTGCCCGCCACCACCGTCCCAAAAAAATCGATCACGCCGCCGGCTTTATCGGTGCCGCTTCCGCCTGGCGTTAAAATGAGTTTGGTCGAGGCGACGTTCAGCGCCAGACGAAACACCGTGAGAATCAATAAAACGGTCGGGAACGTGGTGAATTCAAGCGGGTTCACCAAAAACAGCGCCAACATCAAAACCAACAACGAAATCGTAATATTGATTGTGATTAAAAATGACAACGCTGGCGGAGGCACATAGCCCAACATAATGCCGAGGATCATCACGAATCCCATCGACACGAGTACGTTGGAGATGTTCTCCTTAGTAAAAGAATCTTGCCAGGTTTTTGCCATTAAACTTTACGTTACACTCCGACGCCGGTCTTTTTCGTGAGTCGATACACATACGCCAATACTTCGGCAACGGCTTGATATAAGTCGGGCGGAATAAACTGTCCGACCTCAACTAACTTCCATAGCGATTGCGCCAACGGCTTGTTTTCGACGATTGGAACGCCATTTTCTACGGCGATTTTTCGGATGCGCCTCGCTAGGTGGTTGCGTCCTTTGGCGACGACTTGCGGCGCCGCCATGTCTCCCGTTTGATATTTCAACGCGACGGCGAATTCGGTCGGGTTGGTGACCACCACTTCCGCCTGGGGCACTTCTTCCATCATGCGCTGACGCGCCATTTCCATCTGGATCGAGCGGATGCGGCTTTTAATTTTCGGATCGCCCTGCGAATCCTTCATTTCCTGTTTAACTTCTTCTTTGGTCATTTTGAGATCATCTTTGTTTTGCCACTTCTGATAAATCCAATCGGCAATGGCCAAAATCAGCATGATGATGATGGCCCAGATCGAAACTTCTAATGCGCGCGCCGCCACGTGAGTCAGAATGTCGTTCGTGTCTTGCAGCGGTAAATTCATAAACTCCGGCATCCGGTAGCGAATGAAATAAATCATAACCGGCGTGATAAAAAATATTTTAAAAACCGATTTTACTAATTCGATGCGGCTGCGCATGTTGAATAAATTTTTAATTCCCTTGATGGGGTCGAGTTTTTTGGGATCCGGCGCCAATTTGTTTGGGATAAACAGAAAACCGACTTGCGAGATATTGGCAATTAACGCAGCGATGACGAAGATGGCGAAAAACGGCGCCAGTATATAAATAACACGCGCACCAGCATTGATTAACAGCGCATGGTAACTCACTTCATTGATTTCATACTCCGCCGCTAGACGGAAGTAATATTCGATCCCTTCGCTGACGTTATAGACAAAATCGCCGCCTAAGTTATAAAACGCAACAACGCCCGCGATCAACATAATGGTGTTGTTGATCTCCGTGCTTTTTGGAATATTGCCCTCATCGCGCGCTTTCGACATGCGTCGCGAAGTTGGGGCTTCTGTTTTCTCCTGGCCGGTTTCATTCTCCGCCATGCCAGGTCTCCCTTCTTAAGGCCGCCGCTACGGCATTGGCGCAAGCCAACTCAATGCGGCTTCCGCATACATTTTGTAACTCAGGACGTGATACTTAAAACGCAACATGCTCGTGCCCATTGAATTAAATAAGACGACCAGGCTGATGCCGATGCGAATTGCGAAACCGACGGCAAGAATGTTCAGTTGCGGCGAGACTTTCGCGATAAACGCCTCAGCCAAACTGACCAAAAACATGGTGACCATAATCGGCGCGGCGATTTGCAGCCCGACTTTATACATCATGGTCCCCAGCGCGTGCATCCGGTCGCCGTTATGCACGCTGTCGAACAACAAGACGTTGCTAACCATTTCGCGGTAATTCATCAACGAAACGCCTTCACCGGGTTTCAGCAATTGAAAACTCGCAGCCAAATATTCGATAATATGCTCCGGCCCGCCCACGGCAAAAAAGATCATAGTCCCTAACAGGGTGTTGACCTGCGCCATCAAAAAAAGGTCCTGCCCCGTGATAGGGTCAAACACCGACGCAGCCGAAAACCCTGCTTGTTTTCCAATAATTTCACCGGAGATAGCAATAGTTTGTATGATCATTTGTCCAATAAACCCTAAAATAAATCCGATGGACGCTTCGCCGATTAATGCAATGCCGAATTCGAGGAATCCGTTGAACACCCTGTCTACATTGGGCACAATCCACCCGGATTCGACTTGATGAAGCCCCCACAAGGGGCCGATTAATACTATGGCAATCCAAAACGCCAGCCCGGCGCGAATGGAACCCGTAACGGTGTTGTTGCTTAAAATCGGCATGACGAACAGCGCCACGCTTACCCGGAAGTAAACGAAAAAGAACGTCATAAAATAGGCTTCCCACGGTTGGGGCAGTAAACTCATTTTACGCTCTTTGCGACGTTAGGCAGGTCAGTCAGCAACCGGTGGGTCAGGTCGAGAATGTGTTCAACCAGCCAGGGCATCAAAAAGATAATGGTCAAACCGACGACCAATAATTTAGGAACAATCGTCAGCGTCTGTTCGTTGATTTGGGTCGCCGCCTGAAAGACGCTAATCATAACGCCCACCACCAAGCCCACTCCTAAAAGCGGAAGACTAATGATCAGCGCGTTAAACATCATCTCGGTGCCGAGTTTAATAATTTCTTGTTCTGTCATCTCTCATCAGTCCCTACTGCATATTTTGCACAAACGAAATACTCAACGAACGCATCAAGATGCTCCAGCCGTCAACCAACACGAACAACAACACTTTGAATGGAAGAGAAATAAACGCGGGCGGCAACTGAAACATACCCATCGAGATCAATACCGACGCCGTCACCAGATCTAAAATCAAGAAGGGAATAAAAATCATAAAGCCCATCATGAATGCTTTTTTGATTTCGCTAATCATAAACGCCGGGATCAACACATGCGTGGGCACGTCATGCTCATCGTCGGGTTTATTCATCCCGGCAATCGACATCATGACGGCAACGTCCGACGCGCCCTTCTCGCCGATTTGCTGCCACATAAAGGTGCGCAGCGGGATAATAGCTTTGTAGATCATCACATAAAAACGCGGGATTTTGGTTTCAACCACTTCGCCAAACGGGTCGACCTCGCCGGGCAGCAGCGGCTCCATTTCTTCATTCAAATAGGGCTGGATTGCGGTGGTATAAATTTCGTCAATGACGGGAGTCATAATAAACAGCGTCAAGAACAACGTCAGCCCGATCATGATTTCATTCGAGGGCGTCTGCTGCGTTCCGATAGCGCGACGGACAAACCCCAACACAATTGAGATGCGGATAAACGACGTGGTCATCACCAAAATACTCGGCAATAGCGAAAGCACCGTCAGCCCGAACAGCAGCTGTAATGTGGTTGACACATCATCAGGGCTCGGCCCTTCGCCGTCTAATCCCAAACTTGGCAAAATCGGTTGCTGCTGGGCATGAGATGACATCACACCGACGAGACATGCGTACGCAATGAATCCACAATAGAACCAGCGTCTCTTAACCATTTCGACCGCCTCCGCCGCGTAACTTTTGCGACAGGCCTTGCAACATAGCCAAACTGCTTTTAACGTCCGGCGCCGCGCGGTTTTCTAACGCGCGCGTCCAGTCCGCCATGTGGTCTTTGAAAGGCGTGACGTCTTGTCCAGCGGCGCCTTGCCCGGCGGCGGCGGGTTCTTCGAAGGCGGGTTCTTCCGTTCTGGTCAGTTGGGGAATTTCTTGAGTGTTGACAGTCGATATCAGGTTGACGGTTTGGGGATTCTCGCCGATCAGAAACTGCTCATTGCCGACCCGTACGAGATGCAATTTCGACTTTGGCGAAATCGCGAGCGAGGTAATCACTTCAATACGCCCCCCGCCCAGCGTGTAGTTTTTCAATACCAGTTTTTTGGCGCCCCAGGCGATGCCCAACACTAAGGCAATCACCAAGCCAAGGCTCATCAACATTCGCCCCAACTGTTGTGACATCGACTGACCATCGGATTGTGAAACCAGGACTTGTTCGGGCGTTTCCATCGAAAGTTCTTCGCCGTCCATGATGCGTTGCACCGCAGAAAACGCCTGGCTAACGGCGGAGGTGGTAGCATTGACGGAGGCGGACGCCGCAACCGGATCGAGGATTTCGGACGTAGTGGTTTCGCCGATCGCGGGGATATCGGGCAGTGGGGATTGATTGGATTTTTCATCGGCGCATGCGCCAGACAGCGCAAAACAGCCGATGACCATCGAGGCAAACGCCCCGAGGAGAATCGTTCGGAATCGTAACATGAATCGCGTCGCCAAACGCCGCCCGGCGTCTGGCTTTTCCTCAACCTAATAAAATATCCGCAAATTGCGGAGAAAAAAAAGTCGCTCTAACTCTCGGCGGCGGCGCCGACTTTATGAATCAGAATGCCGCTCTGACCGTCTGAATTTACAATCTCGCCGCGAACAATAATGCGACCATCGACCATCAGGTCGGCCTTTCGCCCCGCGCGTTCCAGCAGCGCCTGCCAGTTTTGCGGGGCCAAACGCAACATCTCGACCACTTTGCCGTCTTCATGGCGGATCAAGACTTGCGCTTCAATTGGAATGTCCAACAAACTGGACAAATTATTGACTTGTTTCGAGCCAGCGTCTGGCATCATGGCCTGCGAGACGTTTTGTTGCCAACCATTGCGTCCGACCAAATGTTCCGTACTGGTACATTCCGCCGACCCGCGCACCGAGTGGATCTGCAGCAAAGCGCCGGGCTGCAACGACAGCAAATCAATCAGTTTCAGGTCATACGCTTCTAATGTCACCGGATGCCTCGCTATTTCAGCGCTTCGAGTCGCTCGTCGATGGTCAAAATATCCGTGATGCGTACGCCAAAGTTTTCGTCGATGACGACCACCTCGCCTTTGGCGAAGAGTTTATCATTGACTAAAATATCGACCGGTTCTCCGGCCAATTTGTTTAATTCAATAACAGAACCGGGGCCGAGTTCTAACACATCGCGAATCTTCCGCACGGTGCGCCCCAATTCAACTTTGATTTCAAGTTGAATATCGAGTACGAGTTCCAGATTGCGTGTATCGACCGAAGGCATCTTGCCGCCGCCCCCGCCGCCAAACATGTCCGCACCGCCGCCCATTTGCATGCCGGGCGCAAACTGCGCGGGTTGGTTCAACACTTCCGGCGCGCCGCTGGCGCCGCGCGGCATAAAGTCGTCGCCGTCCATTTGCGGGGCCGGGGCCGAACCGCCCAGCGCATTGGTCAGCGACTGAAGCAAATTACGCGGCAAGACCTGATACACCGGCCCCGTCATATCGCCTGACGTTATTTGGTATTTCAGCAAAATATGCTTGCCGCCGCCTTCGGGCAACGACCCGGCCAAATCTTCAGGCTTGGTAATGATGTCCGGCGTTTCCACGCTAATTTCGCCGCCTACCGCCGACGCCAGTTTTGTATTGACGGCGCTATAGAGCGATTGGACGGCTTCAGACAGCGCACTTTCTTCGAGGTCGCCGAATTCATCGCCGGCCCCGCCGCCCGTCATTTGGGCCGCGATTTTTTGCGCATTTTCAAGATTCAATATCAGGGCGCTTTTGCCCTGGATGTAGCCTTTATAATCAATTTCAGATAAGACGATATCGTCGCCGGCCTGACTGGCGACGGAAGACGAGTCGGCTTCTGAATATTCGCTGGGCGCCAGCTCTGTATCAGAGGCGAGCAGCGTTGAAAAGACATCTTTGCCCGCGTCCGCCATTAAGTTTTGATACATCTTAATGGCGTCTTCTTCTTCGGGCGTCAGCATAGAGGGGCCCGCGTCCTCCTCAGCGGCAGGAGGCGGAGCTTCTCCACGCAAGAGAGCATCAATTTCCGCTTGTGTTAACGCTTCCGCACACATACTCGACTAAACACCCCTCATCAAACGTCGTCTGGTCCGGTAATGATCTTAGTAATTTGCACTGCGTTGCGCCCCCGGTTTACGCCGGGTTTGGCAAAGTAGCGGTATTCGGTTCCAATTTGCAAAACAAAGTTATCGTCCGTGCGCGCATTCAATTGGACGACGTCGTCCTGCGACAAAGCCAATAGTTCGTGCATGGTTAATTTTGCGGCGCCCACAAACGCCACGATGGGAATGCTGACCCGCTTTAAGCGATCATACAGCACTTCCGCATGTTCTTCGGACAGTTCTTTTTTTGACGCCGCGAACCATGACGAACTCGACAACTGGCTGGCGATGGGTTCCAGCGTTGGGTAGGGAACACAAAATGATAGCGTTCCTGAAATGTCGCCCATCGTGACTTCAAAGGTCATCAAGATGACCATTTCTGAAGGCAGATAGAGTTGCATCAATAATTGCGGGTTGGTCTCAGATTGTTCTAATGACAAATTAAGCGGCAAGACGTTCGCCCAGGCTTCATGCAAACAATCAAACGCGCGGTATAACACTTTTTCGATGATGGTTTGTTCGATCCCTGTCAATTCGCGGTTTTTCTTAAATACGTTGCCCGCCCCGCCCATCAACCGGTCAACCACGGGAAAAGACAGCGTCGGCGAAAGTTCGATAAGCGCTTTGCCTTCCAACGGGTCCATATTAATGATGTTCAGCGAAGTCGGATTGGGAATCGAGCGAATAAACTCTTCGTACGAAATTTGGTCGACAGACACCAGTTTGACTTCTACGATAGTCCGCAAAAAAGCGGATAGCGAAATAGAAAACACCCGCGCGAAATGGTCGTGCAGGTTGTGCATGGTTCGGATTTGGTCTTTTGAAAACCGATCAGGGTGGTTAAAGTCATAGACCTTAACCTCGCGCACCTGGTCATCGTCGCCGCCGCCGCCCGTATCAGGGCCGCCTTCGCCCGTCGCGAACGCTGACAGCAGCGCATCAATTTCATTCTGTGAAAGAATGTCCGCCATTTCAGTTGGTCCTTACGCCTAGGGTACAACTACGGTCAAATAGACGGCTTTAATCTCACCTTTGGTGAGTTTAAGATTGATTTCGTTTTTAATCCGGTTGCGCAAATTGTCTCGCCCCACCCGCCCGTTGATTTCGACCCGAGTTTGCGAAGCGAGTTCTTCTTGAATAGTTTGCTTGATGACTGGCATCATATTTTTGGTGTCGTCTGAATCGCTCGCACCGATTTCCGTCAGCGCATCACTTTCTGAATTTTTTCCTCTCGGCAATATTTCGAGCGTCACGTCCGCCGTAAACATATATTGATCGTCGGGAGGTGACAAATTCCCGACAAACTGCTTGGGAAACGTGTACATATAGCCCAATTCATTCTTAAACTCCGGCGTGGGAACATCTGACTCGGCGCCCCCACTCATCATCATGTAAGCAACTACGCCAATCACAACCAGCAAGATGCCGAATCCTGCGATAATAAATGGAAGTTTACTTTTAGGTTGCTCTTCCTGTTGAACATCAGCCTGTTCTGGGGCGTCTCCCATTTCAGAAGCCTCCTTAAGCGACTCGATACAACTTTAGTAATTTCATGTTAGTATAGTGACCTTAAATCAGCCCTGTCAAGCACGTTTTTGCCGAATCCCATTAAAGTGCACTGCAAATTTTGCCTACCTGGCTCAAACTCGCTCCATGAAAAGAGCGTATTTTAGTCAATACTCATTCATTTCTATCGAAATCCGGTTAACGCCGCTCCCGCCTCAACCGTTTTGTAATCATGGAGTAATTGTTCACTTTGCAAAAACGGCGCCGATTCATTTCAGCCGGTGTAACCTGCAAATTGGCAACATGGCGCCCTCGCTTGACGATGTTTGAACACGGCGAGTAGAATACAAACTAGTAAGGGAAAGGATCCTTCATGAATCTTCGTATTAACCGATTGGGATTATTTGGCGTTGCCGTTTGTTTTGTGGTCGCCTGCAGCACGACCTCACAGATTGCGATGCAGCCAGCCGCCGTATTAGAACGAGATGTATTTACCTGCAAATCATTGTCTCCTGAAAACCGTTGGATCGGCGTGACCGACCAGTTTGACCCCGACGTTGACGCGCGCGTGGTCGTGGTCGCCCGTTTTTCTGATGAAGACATGGAAAAAACCGTCATCTACGAATTGCAGAACCCTCTCGGCAATATCGTGTTAACCGAAAAAATTATAAAGCCGAAACAAAAAACCCTGGGCGTCTATTTTGAGATGCGTCAGTTTGAGCGCTTTGGGGGCGAAGGCCGCTGGACCGCAACCGTCTGGGGCGACGGCGACCCCATTGGTCAAGAAAAGTTTTGGATCGGCGAAAAGATAGAAGACGATGACAACGGCGCAGACCGCTATTTTGTTGTTGGAGAAGAGTCTCTATTGAGCGCAACCGCCACCCAGGCGTTAGACCGTTTCGACAACCAATCATTTTCGGAATACATCGAAGAAGCAACGCCTGACTTCAACGCCATTCCAACCGACTCTCCCATGTTGATCGTACCGGCTCAATCAACCGAATCAACAGAAACCAGCAACTCCTAATTTCGAAAACGATAGACACAACTCAATGGATATTTTCTCTCAAGGCATTTCAGAAGAAAAAGACATCCTCGCTGCGCGCGACCGCGCGCGAATTATCAGCGAGGAAATGGGCTACGGCGTTACCCAGCAGTTACAGATATCAACCGCCGTATTTGAACTCGGCAAAAACATCCTCGAGCACGGCGGCGGCGGAGAAATCACCTTCGCCATCCTGACCGAAGACGACTCGCTCGCCCTTGAGGTCGAAGGGCGCGACGACGGCCCCGGCCTCAGCGAAGAACAAGCCGACGAGATGCTCAAATCAAGCGGCAGTTCGACGGCGTTGCGCGGCATCCCCGCCATGAAGCGCATGATGGACAAAATCGAGATCGAATCAGAACCCGGCGCGGGCACGTTGATTCGCTTGTTGAAAAAGAAGCCCGATACCGCTAAAACGCTGGCGCGCAACATCGTCAGCTTCTTCAACAAAAAATTCTCGAGCCGCAAAAGTCCGTCGATTTCAGAAGAGATGCGGGCGCAAAACCAAAACCTGGTGCAAACGCTTTCTTTGTTTGAAGAAAAAAACGAAGAACTCAAAAAGACCAATCAAGCGCTGCTTGATCTCAAACAAGAACTCGAAGGTTCCAATGACGAATTACAACAGCGCACCACCGAACTGCAAGACGCGCTGTTGTCGCTCGGCGACCGCACCACCGAACTCGAAGCGCAAAACCGGCGCTTCACCGCGTTGATGAAATTGATGAACGACGGCGTGGCGATTACCGACCGTTCCGGCGCCGTCACGCACGCCAACGCGCTTGTATGTGAATGGCTGGAAACCGCCGAGCCGGAGCTGCAAGAACTGTCCAAATCCGATTGGCTCGAATTACTCGGATCGCACTGGAGCGATACCGAACGAGATTGGAAAACGCTCCAAAGCGAGTTACAGGAAACGCCCGCCAATGAGCAGCAGTTCCAACTCACAACCAAACAGAAATTTCGTCTCCAGTGCCGCACCTCTCCCATGCAAGATCAAGATGGAAAAGTGTTAGGCCGCCTCTGGTTTTTCCGTCCGGTTTCATAACAACAACGCGCCTCATCTTGGGAACCTCGCATGGTGAATATCCTCACGGTTGAATCGGCCTCTTGTTTTAAAGGCGTCGGCGACGAACGGCGGCGCATCCTCGATAACGTCTCGTTTTCATTGCCTGCGGGCGCCATGCTCAACGTGCTCGGCCCGTCAGGCAGCGGAAAATCCACCCTGCTGCGCGTACTGATCGGCCTCGACCCGCTTGAATCAGGGCGCATCATTTTTCAAGATCGCGAGATGGAGCAATATGGGGTAGGCGAATGGCGCCGACGCATGGGGCTGGTGTTGCAACTGCCTCATTTATTCGCAGGGACGGTGAGCGACAATCTGTTGTTCGGCCCGCGCATTCACCGCAAACCGCCCCAAGACAAAGCCGCATTCGTTTCGGATTTATTACAGCGGGTGGGCTTGCCCCAAGAAGCCGCGTCGCGCAATTCAAACGATTTATCCGTCGGTCAACAGATGCGGGTCTCATTGGCGCGTACGCTGGCCAACGCGCCCGACATTCTTTTATTAGATGAACCCTCCGCCGCGCTCGACCGCGCCAGCGCCCGGCAAATCGTCGACTTGATTCTAAAACTCAATCGCGAATCCGGCGTGACTGTGATCGTAGTCAACCATCAGATCGACATCGCGCAAAAACTCGGCGGCGCCGTCCTCTTTTTTGACGAGGGCGCCTCAACTTTCTACGAAACCATTGATGACGCCGCGCCGCGCCTTGAGTCATTGGCAGCGATGGTTGACGAGGTGGACGCATGAGCCCCGACTATATGGCTATTACCATGACCCAAGTGTGGATTTCAGCCTCGTTGGTCGCGCTCGCGGTCGGCTTGATGGCGCTGAACCGCACCAAGTTGGAAGCGACGTTTCTGGTGGGCGCGGTTCGTACCTTCATTCAACTTTGGTTGGTCGGTTATGTCTTGCTCTGGTTGTTTGAGGCGCATAGCGCGTGGGTCTATGTCAGCGTGATCGAGTTTATGATTTGCGTAGGCGCCTACACTGCGGGCAAGCGCCAGGATACGTTTTCATACCGCATGTTTGTTTCACTTTGGGCGTCGTTGCATATAACCGCGCTGCTCATCGGCGGTTTTTTGTTCGGCGCCGCCTTACAGATCAACCCGTTTTTGACGCCGCACATCTTTATTCCAATAATGGGCATGTTAATCGGCAACAGCGCCAATGGGGCGGCGTTGTCAGTGCATCGACTGCGCGGGGAAATTCAAAACCGGCGTGGAGAAATTGAAGCGGCGCTGGCGTTGGGCGCTCCACCCAAAGTCGCCATACAGCCATTCGTCTCAGAAACGCTGCGCAATGCGTTGATCCCCACCGTGAACAGCATGATGTTAATGGGTATCGTCCAACTGCCGGGCATTTTGTCGGGGCAATTAATTTCGGGCATCGTGCCGGAAGAAGCGATACGCTATCAAATTATTGTTGTGTATATGATTGCCGGCGCGGTGTCGTTATCCTGCCACCTCACCGTCTGGCTTGAGTCGCGGCGCCTGTTTAACAAACAATGGGCGCTGTGTTTGGATTAACGTTGGAGCGCCTTTGTCCACAAAGGCAGACCCTTCTGGTGGGTTAAGAACCCACCCTACTGAACTTCACCATTCTTCTTTTCCATAACACCCGCCCCAATCAATCTCGCCGATGCGAAAGTCTTTGGGAATTCGTTTCACTAAATCTTTAAGATCAACTTTGACGCGCACGCTTGGATTGCGATGAAAGCGCTTTTGGCTTACATCATTCAATTTATTCTCATTGAAATCGACAATTCTTCTATCTTTCATCAGTCTTCCTTCATGCGCATTTCGGCGACGAGGGCGGTCTTTGCGCTGATGTAGCCGGAGAGGATTCCGTCTTCAAAATTAAAGATGTGGCTGGCTTTGAGTTCTTCAAAATCTTCGGGGTTGCGGGCGTCTTCGGGCGTGATGCCCGGCACAAAACGGCGGGCGATTTCGAGCACCTTTTTCTGCTGGTGCTCGATCATCTGGTCCAGTAAATGGAGAATTTCTTCGCGTGATAAAGTCATTGCCATTTATAATCCATAAATTATGAACTAACTCATTAATTCATGGGGAGGGCGAGGCTCCCGCCGAGCCGCAAAATATTAAAGCGTTGTCTCTTTTTTGCGGCTCACCAGGAGGTTCGCCCTCCCCTGATTAAACCAAACGACAAGCCCGCAACAAAGCAAGCAAACATACCCAAGCCCGTATCGTTCAACCTAATTCAACACGCGGCGCATCACGTCGGAGCGGTCGGTCCAACCCGCTTTGACCACGTCAAAGTGCGCGCGCGAAATCTGCCAGCGCGGGTCGCCGTCGCCTAACTCATTGGGCAGGTTTTTGGTGTATTCCGAAAACAGCGTCGAAAGAAATCCAAACGCATACCGCGGCGTCCCCAGGTTATGCAAGGTCTCTTTCAAATAGGCAAAGTCAAAGTCATCGCCGAAAATATCCGCCAGGCCCTGAATGCGTCCGTCGGGTTTCACGCAGGATTTCACACGCTGGTTGGCGATTTCATAGAGTTCCTGCCCGGTCCATTTCAGTTCCGGCACCAGGTTGGATTTGTCGAGGCGCATTTTCTTGAGTTGCTCCGGCGTGGCGTTGCGATGAATTTCATCCATCTCAATCGGCAGGAACAACTTGAGGCCCATGTCAGGGAACTGAAGCAACTTGATATCGAGCAGCGATTCGACAAACTTACGCATCGAATCTTCGCGCCCGCTGATGAGCGACGGTTCGTCGATGCGGTCGAGCAAGACATACACGCCCTTGTAACCGAAGGCGTGAAGTATCTCGATGAAGCGTTGCAGCAATTGGTAGCGCCCCGCTTCGTCTGAGCCGCGGGGGATGGTGTATTCGCGGCGCTCTTTCAACGGCAGGCGCTTGAGCAATTCGTTCAACGCGGCGCTGTTGCGCGGCAGGCTTTTGACGGCGCGGTCGGCGCGGGCCGCGAACGAGGACGACATCCAGGTGTAATACATAAACGGCAGCCAGGCGCCCGCAAGTAAAACCCCGCCGCCAATCAAGAACGGAAGAACCGGCATGGGGGACTGTTCCGCCGCCCGGTTTACGTTGGCGGCAATCGGCAGCGCCGCCAGGAAAAACGACGCAACCGTCATCAGGATGGTCAACATCCAATAGAAATACGGCCGCAGCGAGCCTAATCCCAAGCGGCTGATGAGCTGGTGGACGGCTTCCATCTGAGTGCGTTGGCTGGAGTCGTAATAGATCGACGCCATCAAGGCGAGATAGGCGCGTTGTTTGTGGTTCAACTTATCGCGCGGCGATTCGCTGGGCAGCACTTCATCGACCAGTTTCGACACGCCCAGCGACAGCAGGCAATCGAGATGCTCGGCGACGCCCCAGCGCTTCATCACCCGCTCGGCGGCCTGTTCGTCGTTGCGGGCGCCGATAGCGCGGCGGAAATGCGACAGGTAATTGTTAAAGTCGATGTACTCGATCAGAAACAATTTTTCGTCGGGCTTGTCTTGGTTGTGCTTCTCCACCTTGCGGCGCATCATCAGCCGCAGGGCGCTTTTGCCGCTGCCTTTTTCGCCGAAGATAATCGCGGGCGCAGGCATACGCGGGGTTCCATACAGGCGGTCAAAACTCCAATGCACTGCGTTCGGGTCAACATCCGGCAACACGCCGTCTTTGTCTGCGTCTTCACAGGTGAAGGGGTCTTCTAACAGCCCCCAATACTCACGCCAAACTTGCGTAAACATAGTTTCACTCTCTTTAGTTGGTGTAGGGTAATCGCGTCACCCATTATTACGGAACTGGCAGAAATTCTATAGATGCGGAGCTTGTTTTTGACCATTCCGGTTGCATGACTAGATCGTCAAAATATTGAATACTCCGGTTGTCCAGCCACGAATACATCACGTTTGTCACATAACCCTCAAAACGGACATTGCTCAAATCGATTCGCTGTGAAGTCCAGTTTCCATGACGGTCATAATTTTTTCGCATTCCCCGCTTCACATGATATTGCGTTTTAAGCGGCACGGTCGATTCAAGCGGAATGTCTGTATACAGCTGGTTGCGAAACAGTTGGTCTCCTTCGTATACACTGCGCGTATCCATAACGGCGCCGTTTTCATTCATCTTAACGACGCGAGCCATCTCACCGTCGGAACCATAAAAATACTGGATGCGCTCAAAGGGCTTGTTGTTTTGATAGAGAATCTCTTCCTCGATGTCCCCAACCGTATTAAACGTATAGGTTACCGCCAGCGTTGACGTGCGGCTGAAACTCACTTGATAGATCGGCCCTTTAAGCCCCAAGCGTTCGAGGTCATTCTTTGGGGGCGCGGGTTGTTGAAAGCGCGTACTGGAGAAGGCGATCACCGCACAGAGAGCGATAATCATCACTGCGAGCATCGAATAGCGTATGCGGCGTACCATCTCCAGCCTCCTCATTCGTGTCATTGGCGCTAATTCAATCTAGAGCGCACTATCTGGGGAGGGCGAACCTCCTGGTGAGCCAGATAATATCGAAAGCCTTTCTCGTTCTCGCGGCTCGGCGGGAGCCTGCCTGCCGCAGGCAGGCCTCGCCTACCAACTCACTTCTACACCAGTATAAACGATGCGGCGCCCAATTGGAAACGGAAAAAATACGCCCGGCCAAAACGCCGGGACGATCACTTCGGTTTAACCGCGCGGGGATTTATACTAAAGGTTCCGGCTATTTTGCTGGTACCCCATCCTGATGTGAGGAAAGTTGCTGATGGCGAAGAACATCTATGAAAAAATCTGGGAAGCCCACGCCGTCTATGAAGAGGAAGGCAAAGAATCCATCCTCTATATTGACCGGCATTACATTCACGAAGTCACGTCTCCACAGGCGTTCGAAGGCTTGCGGCTCACAAACCGCAAGGTTCGCCGCCCCGAGCTAACCTTCGCGACCATGGACCATAACATTCCGACCACCGACCGCACGGTGCCGATTCAAGACCCGCTCTCGAAAAAACAAGTCGAAGTGTTAGAGAAGAACTGCGCCGAGACCGGAATCGCCTGCTTCAAAATGGGCGACCGCCGCAACGGCATCGTCCACATCATCGGGCCGGAACTGGGCCTGACCCAACCCGGCATGACCATTGTGTGCGGCGACTCTCACACCTCGACCCACGGCGCCTTCGGCGCATTGGCGCACGGCATCGGCACCAGCGAAGTCGAACACGTGCTTGCCACCCAGACGCTGTTGCAAAAAAAATCCAAGACGATGGAAGTGCGCGTCAATGGAACCTTGCCCCCCGGCGTCACCGCCAAAGACGTGATTCTCGCCATCATCGGCAAGATCGGCACGGCGGGCGGCACCGGCTACGTCATCGAATTCACCGGCGACGTGATCCGCAGCCTGTCGATGGAAGGCCGTATGACCGTCTGCAACATGACCATCGAAGCGGGCGCGCGCGCGGGCCTGATCTCGCCGGACGAAAAAACCTGCGCGTTTCTCAAAGGCCGCGAGTATCTCCCCAAAGATAAATCACACGACGAACTCGCCGCCGCCTGGAAAGCCTGGGCGTCGGATGAAGGCTGCACCTACGACACCCTGGTCGAACTCAACGCGGCTGACATCGAACCGCAGATCACCTGGGGCACCTCGCCGGGCATGGTCACCGATGTCAACGGCACGACGCCTGTGCTGGGAAAAATTGACAACGAAAACCAGCGCATGACCACCAAAAAAGCGCTCGAATATATGGGCCTCGCCGAAGGCTTACCCATGAGCGAAGTCAAAATCAACAAGATGTTTCTCGGCTCCTGCACCAACGGGCGCATCGAAGACCTGCGCGAAGCCGCCAGATTCACCAAGGGATATAAAAAAGCTACCAATATTGACCTCGCGCTGGTGGTGCCCGGCTCGCAAGCCGTCAAAGACCAGGCCGAAGCAGAAGGCCTCGACAAAGTCTTCATCGACGCAGGCTTTGAGTGGCGCGAACCAGGCTGCTCGATGTGCCTCGCCATGAACGACGACGTACTCGACCCTGGCGACCGTTGCGCCTCGACCTCAAACCGCAACTTCGAAGGCCGCCAGGGCAAGGGCGGACGCACCCACCTGGTCAGCCCCGCGATGGCCGTCGCCGCCGCAATTGAAGGCCATTTTGTTGACATCAGAAACTGGGAGTTCAAATAATGGAACCATTTGTCAAACATACAGGAACGGTCGCGCCGTTAGACGCGCTTAACGTCGATACCGACCAGATCATTCCGAAGCAATTTTTGAAACGCATCGAGCGCACCGGCTACGAAGATATGCTGTTTTATGACTGGCGCTACACCGCCGACGGCAAGCCCGACCCCGATTTCGAAATGAACGCCGAACGCTACCACGGCGCCAGCATCTTATTGACCAAAGACAACTTCGGCTGCGGTTCCTCGCGCGAACACGCCCCCTGGTCGCTGCATGATTACGGTTTTCGCTGCATTTTGGCGGTGTCGTACGCCGACATCTTTTTCAACAATTGCTTTAACAACGGCATGTTGCCGATTGTGTTGCCTTCGGACGTGATCGACGGCCTGCTCGCGGATGTGCGCGCCAACGAAGGCTATCAGCTGACGGTTGATCTGCCCGCACAGAAGATCATCAAGCCGGACGGCTCGTCGATTTCATTTGATGTGAATGATTTTAAGAAGCACCGCTTATTGAACGGCCTCGACCAGATCGGCCTGACCTTACAGCATGTAGACAAGATCACCGCTTATGAAAAACAACGCGGCATCGCGTAAGTTGAGATGACATAAATCAGTTGAATGAAAGCCGGAGCCTAGCGAATGTTAAGCCCCGGCTTTTTATATTATGCGGAACCGCTATTTCTTCTCAATGCGGTATAAGTGGGTTTTCGTGCGCAGGATGAGCGATTTCCCCGAGACGGCGGGGGATGACCACAGTTCGCCGTCGAGTTGGTTTTCCGCCAACGCATGAAACGCCCGCCCCGGTTCAATCACAGTGGTTTTTCCCTCTTTGTTAGAGAAATAAATCCGGCCGTCAACATACAGCGGCGAAGCGCCATACCGACCGCTCAATTTTTCTTGCCACACTTCCCCGCCGGTTTCCGCTTGCGTACAAATCAACACGCCGCCGTCGCTAACGGTGTAGAGCAAGTCGTCGACAAGCACGGGCGAACTTTCTAACGGGACGTCTTTGGTCATCTTCCAGGCGACATGCGAATCGGTCACGTCTCCCTTGCCGCCATGACGCACCGCCCACAGTTGCGACTGGTTCGGCGGGCCGCCGCAGTTCACAAAGTAGAGGCCGAACCCGCTGACCACGCGCCCGATGGAGTTGTCTTCCCCATAAAGCACTTGCCAGATGACCTCGCCGGTATCGGGTTTGTGTCCAGTGACCATCAGGGCGCCGTTGCTGATGAGTTGGGTTTCTCCATCGACCTCAACCAGGATGGGCGTTTGATATGATTTGCGGTAGGCGAGGGTTTTCATGCTTTCGTATAAGTCTCTGGGCCGATCATATCGCCAAACCGAATCGCCCGTCTTTTTGTTGAGCGCGGTGATGAATTGAACGTCGGTTCCCTCAAGATGGAGAACCAGCAGGTCTTTGTATATAAACGGTGACGACCCCGGGCCTTGCATGTGTTCGCAATTGAGGTCGGTGCGCTTCCATAAAACATCGCCGGTTTTGGCGTCGATGCAGGCTGTGCCGAATGTGCCGAAATGAACATAGACGCGGCCTTCTTCAATAACGGGCGACGGCGTTGCATAGGTGTTGTTGCCGTTGATGCGCTGGGGTTTTTCGGGTTCAAAGACGGGGATGTCGTAAATGATTTTTCCCGTCTTGAGATCAACGCAAACGGCGTATAGCGTCGCGCCTCTTTTATTGGCGGTGGTGAACCAGACTTGGTCGCCCCAAACGACAGGCGATGAATGGCCTTCGTCATGGATGGCCGTTTTCCAAACGACGTTCTCTGTTTCTGACCAGGTCAGCGGTAAGCCGGTCGCGCTGGAATGACCGTCGCAAGTGGGGCCGCGCCAGTCGGGCCAATTGTCGGCGGCCGGCGCCGTATGGGCAATTAAAAGAAGGGTGAAAGCCATCAAGCAAAATTTGCTGTTCAACATAATATGAAGTCCTTTCCTGTTCCTGCTTTAAAACTCATTGAAGGTTAACGAGTGTTCACAAAACTATACGACATATTTTGCTGGATTGATATTGTCATTGAATGGTTTGGCAGGGCTTTGCCGCGACATGCAAAATCGTGAGCAGATTACGTTTTCAAGCCAGAAATTCGACCCGGTTGCGGCCGTTCTCTTTGGCTTGATACATCGCCTGGTCGGCGCGCTTCATCAGGTCGTCAAAGGTTTTGTCGTTTGGCGTCATTAAACAGGCGCCGATGCTGGCTGTTGTTTGAATGCTCCGCCCTTGCTCTTTGGCAACCAATTGACGAATGGACTCCAACAAACGCTGCGCCGCCGTCAGCGCCCGTTCCTGGCCGGTTTCGACCAGCAAGACCATAAACTCCTCGCCGCCGATGCGCCCCAATAAATCCGTCTCGCGCAACGTCGTCTTACACGTACTGACGATTGAATTGAGCACCGCATCGCCCGCCGCGTGGCCATGCGCATCATTGATGGCTTTGAAATGGTCGAGATCAATCATTAACACCGACAACGGCTTGCTATAGCGGCGACAACGGACAAACTCCACATTGGCTTTCTCAAGGAACGTGCGGCGGTTGTAAGCCCCGGTGAGTTCATCGCGCGAGGCGAGCCGCTCCAAACGCTTTTGAAAATAATTAATGGTGAACACGTTGATAATGATAACAACGCAGGTGATCAACAGACCGATGATGAGGTTATAGACCAGGTTTTGCCGAATGTCGGCGAGGGTCAGGGTTTCGTCTTGTTCGACGAACAAATACCAGTTGAATTCAGGAATATAGCGGGTCAGCAACAGAATGTGTTTGCCGTCGCGGTCAAATTCGCAAAAGGTCAAATCGTCTTTCTCGTCGAGTATGCTTTGGCGGAAACGCTGAATGCCTTCTTGTTCAAACACATTGATGGTTTGTACGAGGTCTAGATTGCTATGAATCTGCACAACGCCGTCCGGGTCGACCAGAAAGATATTCCGTTTAAACTTGCCTTGGTATTCCGCCAGAAACGCGCCCATCTGGCTCATGCTCAATCCGGCGCCGGTGACGCCGATCAAGTTCTTGTCATAGTCAAGCAAGCGGTGATTGATAAAGATGGTCAGATTGTCATTGGCCGCTTCATCTGTATCAATGTCAAGGCCATATTGCGCGTCGCGTTTTAAAAAATCGTAATACCAGTCGTCATGCGGATCGTCTGGGCTAATTTGTTTATGCAGCCCTTCGTAGTGGTAATAATTTAACGTCCGGGTCGAGATTAAAAACGTCGAGACAAACCCGTATCGCTGTTTGATTTCATATAAATATTTTTGAATGGGTTCGAGGTCGCTTTCTCCGTCAAGCAACCAGTCTTTCACAAACGTATCGTTCGCCATTAAAGACGACACGTTCACGGGCTTCATCAGGTCTTGTTGGATTTCTGAATAGATGTTATTGCTGATAATCGGCAGCGAATCGTCAACGATGTTGGTATGCAACGCATCTTTGGATGTTGAATAGTGGATGTAATTGGTGAGGCTGAATCCAACAAAAAGAATGAGAGTAATGCTCGTAAGAAGTTTGGTTCGTATGTTCATCTAGCGTCCTAAACGCACAGCGGCAATTCTAAGGTGTATATTTATACTACCCGCTTTATTCACAAAAGGAACTCATAAGAAGCGCCCCAATGTCATTGACTTCAGGGGTGGCGAGCCAAGGCTGAATAAAATGAAGCCAGCCCTTGAAATATTTTTATTTGTGCTGTTTTGAAATCCCCCCTGGCGCTTTCAGCGCCGTCCCCCCTTAAAAAGGGGGGGCTAAAAGTCTAAAGTCAATAACATTAAGAAGCGCCCGCCGACAAAGAGCAAACCTCCAGGCCCAGACGGCAAAAACCGCGCACTCTCCCTCGAAGAACGCGCGGCAACCCTAGGCCTTATACTCCGTAGCGCCGGATCAATGAAGCCATCGCTCAATATTTGGAAAACGACTCCGTCATTTGCTCCACGATGGAACGCAATTTAGGGTCGACGTCCAATTCTTTTTCGATTTTGTTACATGCGAATAATACGGTGGTGTGGTCTTTGTTTCCAAAGAAGGTCCCGATTTCCGGGTACGAATGTCGGGTCAGTTTGCGGCTGAGATACATCGCTACCTGACGCGGCCGCGCAATCGAACGCGAACGGTTTTTGCCGATAATATCGCTCGGCTTGATGCTGTAGTAATCGGCGACTTTGCGCTGAATCTTTTCGATGGAAATTTCTTTCACCGGGCGGTCATAAATCTCGCCCAGCAATTCGGCGGCGGTTTCAACGTCTAGCCCCTCGCCGCTGAAGCGCGAATGGGCCGATACCTTAAACAAGGCGCCTTCCATTTCACGAATTGACGAGCTGACCTTGCTGGCGACATACTTCAATACGTCATCGGGGATGTTCATTTGTAATTGTTCCGACTTGCGCCGCAGAATCGCCATGCGCGTTTCAAAATCAGGCAAGCCGATGTCAACAATAAGCCCCCACTCAAAACGCGAACGCAGGCGGTCTTCGATGGTCGGAATGTCTTTGGGCGGACGGTCGCTTGAGATCACAATTTGTTTGCGCCGGTTATGAAGCGCATTAAAGGTATGGAAAAATTCTTCCTGGGTCGATTCTTTGCCCGCCAAAAACTGAATATCGTCAATCAACAAAACATCCACATTGCGAAACACCGCTTGGAACGACAAACGCGCATTGCGCTTGATGGCGTCGATAAACATGTTGACGAACTGCTCCGCCGAGAGATAGGCCACCTGTTTGTTGGGGTGGTTGCTATTGACGGCGTTGCCGATGGCCTGCATCAAGTGGGTCTTGCCCAGCCCGACGCCTCCATACAAAAACAGCGGGTTGTAAGACTGCGCCGGTTTTTGGGCGACCGCCTCCGCCGCCGCATGGGCCATTTTGTTGCTCGGCCCAACAACGAACGATTCAAAGGTATATTTTTCGTTCAACGGTTCGTAGTCGGCCTGCGATTTAGGCATTGAGGTTGCAGGCGATTGAACGGGCGTAGACGCCGTCGCTTTTTCGCCGCTGGCCTCGATTAAACTGACGCCGACGTTTAGCTGATTTTGATCTAACAATCCACAAAAAACAGACGACAACAGCTGGATATAATTTTGCTCAATATATTCTTTCCGGTAACTACTCGGAACGCCCAACATCACATTCGAGCCATTACATTCCAAAAGGCAGACTTCGTCGAACCAATCATCATATTCTTCTTCGGGCAAATGTTGGCGTAACGCATTTTCGGCGCGCAGCCAGAGCGATTGATCCTGTGATGCGAACATCGTTGCGGGCGTGTAAACCATTTATTTCGTCCTCCATGTTCCGCAGTCATAATGAGCGGCACAATTCTTAACTCTTTCCAACAACTTTTCGGCTTATGTACTCATAAAAAAGGCAGTAATCGCCCTATCCAGATTAACCGGTTTTGAATGATCTCCTTCACGGTTTTCGTAAAGATGATTGGGCCACAGGAAACTAAACACGTTGCTGCAAGATTGCGCGTTTAATTAGTCTATCTTTCCACATCTACTTGATCCTTTTCCTCTTGCTGACATTCCATTTCACAGTGTTCACAATTCATTCACAGTTAATTCCCTAATTATCCACAAGTTACTAACAGTTTGATTTTTTTAACCTTAGAAACAGTGCTGTGTATTTTTATCATTCTATCCACAGGAAAGCAATAGCTGATTTGGTTCGCCACCCGTGATTCCATGGGAAGATGGCGCCTAAACTCCTCTTTACTCACAGTTTACTCATTCCAATATTTTTTCATTTTTTTTCTCGCCCGCTCAAATCCCACAGGCCCTCGTCCTCTTAAAGCGAATAAATACAAGCGATTAAAATACATTACTCAATTTATATCGAATTAACTCCCTACCATAATTCATGTTAGATTCAAAGAATTTCAGCTGCCTTTATTCGCCTGTGGATATAATCTGTGTAAAATCAGAAGCATAGTGAAAACATTGCAAATAACCGATTGATTTTTCGTCGGCGCCGTTTCTCTAAGTTCAACGGGTTCAATTCATTACTTTTTCATCTTAGACTCATTCCCGCGAATTATTGACTGTAATATCAACAGAAAATGACGATTGGCTTATTTGAAACCACTTTCAATGGAGAAATGAATGCAAGCATCCGATATAAATCAGCAGTGCCAGGCAGTGAAAGAGAACGCAGGATTTTGCCTGTTAGCAGACTGGGCTGTGATTTCGCTTACCGGGCCAGACCGCAAGTCCTTTCTTCACGGGATGGTTTCGAATGAAGTGAATAAACTCCGCGCCGGACAAAGCAACTACTCCCTCTTGTTGACCGCGAAGGGAAAAATTGTCGCGGACGCTTGGGTCTATATGCGAGAAGAAGACATTCTCTTGATCGCCCGCGCCCCTCTTCGCGAAATCATTCTACAAACGCTGGACAAGTTTCTGATTATGGAAGAGGCGGAAATTCACGACCTGACTCAGCAACACGCCGTAATTGCGCTGCAAGGCCCCAACGCCGGGAACATGATGGAGCAACCGGATTGCCTGGTCATTCCCGCCGCGCTCACAGGGCAGCCGGGCGGCTTGCTGGTATGCCCCCAAGACGCCCGTGAAGCCGTCCAGACGGCGCTTTTAGACGCAGGCGCACACCTTGTCAGCCCAGAGGTTCTCGACATCTTGCGCATCGAAGCCGGCGTCCCCATGGTTGGGCGCGAGTTAGACGATCACGTCATCCCGCAAGAGGCCGGGCTTCATCACGCCATTTCATTCGAAAAGGGATGTTACATCGGTCAGGAAGTGGTGGCGCGGCTGCATTTTCGCGGTCACGTCAACCGTGAATTGACCCGCTTTGTCCTGGAATGCAAGGAACCGCCGACAGAAACGGCGTTAATTCAGCATGAGGGCAAAGACGTGGGAACAATCACCAGCGCATGCCGTTCGATTGAGCGCGAGCAAGTGATCGGGTTGGGGTATTTACGCAGCGCGCTTCGCAAACCAGGCGCATATTATACGTCGCTGATTGGCGACAACGAAATCACCGTAACCGTTTTGTGAACAATTCGTCTTTTGACTGAGCGGTCCAGTTAGACCACTAGAAAGGCACTTCGTCGTCTTCGCGGTCGTCTTTGGCGACGTCAAAGAAGCGGGTGTATTCCTTGGCGAAGTAAATCGGCACCTCGCCGACGGGGCCGTTACGGTGCTTGGCGATGACCAACTTGTATGTGAAATGCTGCTGACGGCCTGCTTCGAGGTCTTCTTCTTCGCCGTCAAACTCACCCTTGAGCGCCTCGCGGTGAATAAACACCACCAGGTCGGCGTCTTGTTCGATGGCGCCCGATTCACGCAAGTCAGACAGGCGCGGCAGCCCGTCGTCGCGCTTTTCGACCGCACGAGACAACTGCGAACAAGCGATGATGGGAATGTTCAAGTCTCGCGCGAGAATTTTCAGTGCGCGCGAAATCTCAGCGACTTCCTGCTGACGGTTGTCGCTGTTGCGACCGCCGTTCATCAGCTGTAAGTAGTCGATAATCAACATCGACAGATTGGGTGCTTCCGCCTTGAGACGCCGGGCGCGGCTCATCACCTCCATCGGCGATAAATTGGGGGTATCATCGATGTAGAGCGGCATGTCGTGGATATTGCTGGCGGTCTGGATCAGTTGGTTGGCGTCTTTTTTTGTGAAGAATCCCGAACGCATGTGTTTGAGATTGACCCGCGCCTGCGAGCATAACACCCGCTCAGCGATTTGCTCGCTCGACATTTCCAGCGAGAACAACCCAACCGCCGCTCCGCTCATGGCGGCCTCTTCGGCGAAGTTCAAGACCAAACTGGTTTTACCCACCGAAGGCCGCGCCGCGAGAACAATCAAGTCAGACGGTTGAAAGCCCGCCGTCATCTGGTCGAGGTCGCGAAAACCGCTGGTCAGCCCCGTCAGCGAACCTTGTTGTTCCTGGGCAATTTGAATTTTCTCTAACGCCGCATCGAGAAACGTCCCGACCGGGTTGAATGAACGTCCGCCGCGCTGTTCAGCTAAACGAAAGATGGTCGATTCGGCCTCGCCGAGGATGTATTCCGCCTCATCACGGCCTTCGTAGGCGTTTTGGATAATCTCCGAACAACTGCGGATCAAATGGCGCCGCAACGCTCGCTCGCGTACGATATTGGCGTGGTGTTCGATATTGGCCGAAGTCGCGACGCTCTGCACCAGTTCGGCGAGAAAGAAAGCGCCGCCGATGACCGCCAGTTTGCCCTTGCGCTCTAACGCGTCAGCCAGCGTGGTTAGATCGACCGCGACGTTGTTTACGTCGAGTTCGAGTAAGGTATCGTACAATATCTGGTAACTGGGTTGATAAAATCCGCCAACATTCAGGATTTCATGGGCGCGGTGCAGCGCTTCGCGGTCGCGAATCATCGCGCCGAGCACCTTACGTTCAGCATCTAAATTATGAGGAAGCGTCCGGTCAGCGGGGACCATCGCTTGCGCTTTTGCCATGGTTAGTCGGTTCCAATTTTCAATCCACAGTCGTGCAGTCTAGAGCGTGTGACACAATACGAGCCGACCTGAGACAGGCAGGCTCAGCGATAGATACAGTGATTAAAGATCAATCCACACATCATTCTCTAAATCACTATAAAACGATTTTTTGTCTTGATAAAGCGCTTTTCTTTTATGGAGCGAAGCGCAAAAACAGCACTCACAGTTCATCCACAACTTATAAACAAACGAACTCTCGCCTTTCGTTCAAGTTAAAGATTTTGCCTGCGGATGAGAATGAAATTCATGCACAGCCAAAAAAAATCAAGCATCCTTGTTTGTTGTCGGTTCCTGCGGCAATACGCGCACATCCAGCGGCCCCAGCGAATCGATGTGAACATCGCGCTGCGGAAAAGAAATGACGATGCCCGCTTCTTCAAACAGGTTGTAAATACGATGGCGAATACTGCTGCGGATCACCATTTTGCTATTCCGGTCGTTAATCAAGACCCAGAAATACACCGTGAAAATCAACGAACTGTCGCCGAAATCTTCAAAGATCACAAACGGCTCCGGCTGGTTGAGAATCTGGCCGTGTTCATCAACCGCTTTGCGAATCAGGCGGGAAACGTCACGCGCATTAGAGCCATACGCAACGCCGACGGAAACCGTCGTGCGGATTTGCTGGTCGCCGAGGGTCAGATTGATAACGCTGTTTTCGAGCAACTTGCTGTTGGGGATCAATAGATCAATATTGTCAAACGTGAGCACCTGCGTACAACGGGCGCCGATGGATATCACTCGCCCAGTGGTTCCTTCGACGGTAATCATATCGCCAACCCGGATGGGGCGTTCCATCAACAATAACAAACCGCTGATAAAATTATTCAACAAGTTTTGCGAGCCAAAACCGACCCCAATCGCGAGAGCGCCGCCCAGAAACGCGAACGCCGTCAGTGGAAACTGAATTGCGTTTAACGTAAAGACAATGACCGCAAGCAATAATCCATAATAAGCCAGTTTTTGCAGGGCCAGCGCCGCGCCTTCATGAACGCCGAAGCGACGCAGCAAGTGACGCGCAAGCGAGCGGGCCAACAAACGCGCCAACACCAACCCGGCCACAAAATACAACACCGCAAAAACCAATTTTCGTACGGTCATCACCGCGATGATTTCTTTGACGCCGTCTTCGTTGAGAATCTCCTGCGTCCAGACGGGTTTATCGAGCGTCGCGTTGGTCCAGTTCCAAGCGATGGCGGCGTAATCTTGAAATGACAGGACGTCCACTTCATTCTGCAAATCAACAATCAATTTCTCGACCAGCCGCCGGGAGAGTTCCAGGTCGGTCATGTTGGTGCTCATCACTTTGATGTAATCCAGTTGGTTTTTGAGTTGCTTCTGCAGTTCTTTTTTTAACGCCGGTTGGTCTTGCATCTCTTCGACGCGGCTTTCGAGCGTATTGCGCTTGCGGCTTTCGGTCACGATCTCATCGCGCCGCCGTTCAAACTCGCTCTGCAGCGCCGCCGAACGGACGCGCGCATCTTGCAACCAGCCTCCGAATTCTTCCACCGACGCCTGCCCGTTGAAGACGTCAAAGCGGCGCCGCCAAAACTCGCGGCGGTCTTTGATACGTTCGCGGCGTTCGGCGCTGCTTTTGATCTCACGTTGAATTTTATCGCGGGCAATGCGGCTGGTTTCTTCGGCCTCTTGATGGAGAGGCGAGGTTTCGTCGGCAAGGCGGCGGCGGTCAGCAGCCAGTTGAATTTCGGCCTTGTTGAGTTGATCTTGCAAACCAGGCAGCGCTTCTTCGAGACGTTTATCGTCTTCTCCGAGGCGCTTTAATTGTTCCTGCAAGTCCTGTTCGCGAAAGACGGCTTCTGGCTCGATCCAGTCCTCGCGGGTCTGTAGCAATTTCAGCTGCGCTTCGCCGATTTGGAGTTGCAACTTCTGGTTTACAATTTCCAGGTCGCGCAGCGCGATGGTTTCCTGCGCGAGCCGCCGTTCGCTTATGGCGACGCTCAATCGCGCCGCATCCAGTTTTGACGCCGAATCGCTTTGATTGCCGCCAATCGACTCTCTCAATAGTTGCAATGCGGCGCTTTTACTTTCCAACCCACTTTGCGCTTGCTCTTTTTGCGCCTGAGCGGCTTTGAGCGACTCGCTCAGGGTTTGGTTCTTTTCTTTTTGCAAACTAATTTCCGTCCGCAGCGCATCTAATAAGACAAATGAATAGGGCGGCTCTTCCGACGGCCCGTTGACGCGCACGCTCTCAATATTATCTTTCACTTGGGCCAGCGTACTGCGCAATGATTTCGCTAGGTCTAACGCGCCGCGCTGTTGGTCAAAGAGCAGGCTGATGCGCTCAAGCAATTGGACCTGCTGACGAAAGCGGTCCAAAAGGTCAGCGGGCGCTTTATCGCGGGCGGCGCTCAGCGCGGTTTGCGCCTTATCGAGTTGCTCAGACAGTTCAACCGAGAGTTTCCCGTCCGCATCCGCCTTCGATTGCAACGCCTCCACTTGTTTCTGGGCGCCTTCGATTCCCGTAAGTAATTCGTCCAGATTTTTTTGGATGGTTTCTTTTTGCGAAGACAATTCGCCTTTTTTTTGTTCGATCTGTTCGAGCGTAATCGTCGCCGTCGCAGACGGCGTCGCCGGTTGGGTTTGGCTAGCGGCGGGCAGTTCGAGCACCTGCGCCCAGACGCTGGCTTCAACCAACAAGATTAGCGACGAGAATATCAGTAGTTTTCTTACGCTGGATAACGAAAAGTCTGCGGCCCTCAACAAATAGGATTGAATCAAGTGCGTCCCCTTTAGACTCTCAAAAGTTAATCACATATTTTAGCCGCAAAAATGGGGATTCACCCGGGGATTCTTGATTATCAAAAAACGCCGCGCGTACGCATTGTTGACTGTTTCAATAAGATTACTAAAAACAATTTCATATTCTTACTTGACAAACAAACTTTAACTTAGTTATATCCCATTACTAAATCTATTTTTCGAGGTGCTCGATGAAAAAACGTATTTTGATGATGATCGCATTACCCGCACTGCTTGCGGTTGTTGCGCAAGCCCAAGAATTGACTCCCGTTTGGGAGCACACCCTGATCGACGGCGGCGGCGTGTTGCCGATTCTGGTCAACGGCCCGGCTGATCCGCGTTGGGACGGCGACCCCGAAGACGGCCCCTGGTATGGCCCCAACCTGCACGACCAGTATGACGGCTTCATCCGTTACGACGACAGCCGCTTACTGTTGGGCGTTCGCGATAACGGTATCGACGAAACCGACCCGAACCATGACGCAGCCCTGGCGGCGCAGTTCCCTGACCGCTCTATCATCTGGATCAACCCCGAAGACGGCTCGCCGATGGGCGTTGCGTTGGAGATCGGCTTCAAGCCAGTCGAACTCTCGACTGAATATGAGTCGATGATCGACGGCGGCTCCGGCAGCCCCGCGATTGAAGGCTGGGGCGACCCCAAAAACCGCCGCTTTGTCTCTGGCGAGCAGAGCGCACCCGAGTACATGAACTTCGACGTGGATGACGACGGCGTCTTGTATCTGGGTTATTGGTACACGATTTTGCGTTACGATCCCGACGGCGCGGGCGGCTTCACCGGCCCGACCGTGGTCTATGAGCAGGACTACAGCAACCACGGCGGCACAAACCGCGTTTCGCAATGGCGTTTCGCTGACATCGAAGTGATCGGTTCCGGCGCCAACACCACGGTTATTACCTCCGGCAAAACCTGGCGCAACGGCATGCGCAGCCGCGTGTTCGACGTGGACGCGGCGACCAACACCTGGACCATTCGCGGCGCGTATGGTGATACCAAAGAAGGCTCATTTGGAAATACAGGCGGCGCCAGCGTTCTCACGACCAGCGACGACGGCGAAGAAGTGCTTTATAAAGCGGGCAACGTCTCCGGCAGCGGCGTGTGGCGCTATTATTGGGACGCAGGCAGCAATGACTTCGGTTTAGATCCCCCCGATTTCTTCGCAGTGGTTCCGCCTGCGGACGCCGACGGCTTCAACCATGCGCTTCCTGATCGCTTTCCCAGCGACGTTGCGACGCATCCTGACTTAGACTACTTGGTGGTTGCGACTTCCCCCGCGTGGGCGTCGCAAAACAACTCCGACACCATCGACGCGCCCGGCTTCATCACGGCGTATTCAACCTCAAACGACACTTTGGGCGAATACATCAGCGACTCGATGTTTGGCGCGACCAAAGAGCGTACGCCCGCAGAGTCGGACGAACTCGCGACCAACGGCAACGCGGTTTGGAACGGACTGATGAGCCAGGTGAAGGTCAACATTTTGCCTGGGCAGCCGCAAGGCTCTTCCGAAGTGCTCTACTTGAGCATGGTGTATGGTTATGGCCGCTACATCATCGGCGAAGCGCCGGCGCCGGTCAGCAACTGGGCGTTGTACTAAATCGCCTCATTCATACGCAAGCCAAAGAGGGCGTCTTCGGGCGCCCTCTTTTTTTGTTTTGATATTCTATTGACATACCATATTTGATATATATACTAAATATGATATGTGGGTGATCTATGAACATAAGCGTGTCTCAAAAAACCTGAACGCGGCGCCGCTTGAAATTCAAAAGCGGTATGAGAAATGGAAAGATATTGTTTCCCTGTCAGGCCCCCAAGGATTGCGCGAATTCAAAGGGCTGCATGATGAATCGCTTTCAGGTAAGTGGAAAGGATATCGTTCCTCGCGCTTGAGCATCCACTACAGGGTAATCTATAAAATAGAAAAGGATAAAATTGTAGTCAGAGTTGAGCGCGTTGCGCCCCACGACTATTCGAGGAAGTAACATGAGCGATTATCGAAAAGCAAAAAAGCGAATAGAGGTTTCAGTCGGTGAGTCGGTACGAATCATTCGCGAACTTCAGGAAATGAGCCAGAACGGTTTGTCTGCGCTCACAGGCATTCCGCAGTCAACGCTCTCGGCCATCGAAAACGACCGCGTGAAACTTGGCGTAGAAAGAGCCAAGGTACTCGCGCGAGCGTTGCGCTGCCATCCTGCCGTGCTTGTTTTTCCCGGATGGAGTATTGAACAAGACTCCGCCGCATAACGCCCAAACGATTTGATAATCGAGATTGTGTCATCGCGAGCAATGACATTGGTTGTGGGAGGGCGAGGCTCCCGCCGAGCCGCGAAAATGAGACAGGCTTTCGGTTACACCCGGCTCACCAGGAGCCTGCCTGCCGCAGACAGGGTTCGCCCTCCCACTCTTTCTGCGACAGAATGGAAATCCCCTACGCCCTCTTTTTTTGATTTTTGGTTGGAACACTCTACGGCGCTAAATCGTTTGTACCTTGTAGCCCATGTGGCGCAAGGCGGCGGCGACTTCTTCGATATGGTCGCGCCCGCGGGTTTCGAGGGTGACGTCGAGGTAGGTCTTGCCGAGCGGCGCATCAAAAAACGAGCGGTTGTGATAGACCTCCACCACGTTCGCTTTCAACTTCGATACGCAGTCCGACACAATGGCGAGCTGACCGGGGATGTCGAGCAATTCGATGCGCAGTTTGGCCATGCGCCCGTCTTTGATGAGGCCGCGCTCAATGATGCGCGACAGTAAATTCAAATCAATATTGCCGCCCGACAACACGATGACGACGCGCTTGCCTTTGAGGTTGAGGCTGCGAAACATCAGCGCCGCCAGGCCGACCGCGCCCGCGCCTTCGACCACCGTCTTTTCAATATCCAGCAGCATAATCACCGCCGCCGCGATCTCTTCTTCTTCAACGACGACAATCTCGTCAACGTATTTCTGCGCGGCTTTGAGCGTGTGGACGCCCGGCTGTTTGACGATGATGCCGTCTGCGATGGAGGCGTACACCGGAACGTCGACCGGATAGCCCGCTTCAACCGCCGCTTTCATCGACGGCGCGTTGGCGGCTTCGACGCCGATGATCTTGCACTCGGGGCGCTGCTCTTTGATGGCGCAAGCGACGCCGGAAATGAGGCCGCCGCCGCCAATGGGGACAATTACCGCGTCGGGCTGGGCGTCTTCGAGAATCTCGAGGCCGACGGTGCCCTGCCCGGCGATGATGCGCTCATCGTCAAAGGGGTGGATCAACACATAGCCGCGCTCTTCCGCCAGTTCTAACGCGCGCCCGTAGGCCTCGTCGTAGTTGACGCCGTGCAGAATCACTTCCGCGCCAAAGCGTTTGGTGGATGTGACTTTGGTAAGCGGGGTGTTTTCGGGCATGACAATAACGGAGCGCGACTTCATCCGCGCCGCGTGATAGGCGACGCCCTGAGCATGGTTGCCCGCGCTGGCGGCGACCACGCCGCGGCTGCGCTCTTCGGGCGAGAGTTGCAAGAGCGTATTCAACGCGCCGCGCTCTTTGAAGGAGCCGGTCATCTGGAGGTTTTCGAGTTTCAACAAGACGCGGCTGCCGGTAATGTCGCCCAGCGTCTGCGAAGGGACGCACGGCGAACGATAAATCGATTCGTGAATACGCGCATGAGCGTCGCGAATGTCTTGCAGAGTCAGCATGATTTCACATTACACTTTCTTATAAAACCACGTTCATCAGTTTGCCGGGGACGAAGATTTTCTTGCGCGGTTCCTTGCCGTCGATCCAACGGTTGATATTTGGCTCGTCCAGCGCCGCTTGCCAGATGGCGTCCTGATCGGCGTCGGTGGAAACTTCGATTGTCCCGCGCACTTTGCCGTTGACTTGCACGGCGATTTTGACCGTCTCGACTTGCAGCCATTGCGGGTCGTGTTGCGGCCACGCGCTCAACATAATCAACCCCTCGCCGCCGATGGTTTCCCAAAGTTCTTCGCTCAAGTGCGGCGCCATCGGCGACAACAGTTGCAGCAATACAAACGCGGCCTCACGAAAGGCGTCGAAATCCGAAGCGGCAATGTCGCCGTCAGCGGTGAAGCGGTACATCTCGTTTACGAGTTCCATAATTTTGGCGATGGAGGTGTTCAGCCCAAGGCGATCTTGAATATCCGTGGTCACGCCGACGATGGTTTTGTGGGTCATGCGGCGCAGGTCGCGGGCGGCGTCAGACGGTTCGCCGTTGGCTTGCGGCGGGTTTTTGAGCGCGTCGGCGTATTTCATCACCAGGCGATAAACGCGGTCAACGAAACGCGCCGAGCCGATCACGCCGTCGTCGCTCCATTCGAGATCGCGTTCGGGCGGCGAGGTAAAGAGAATGAACAAACGCGCCGCGTCGGCGCCGTGTTTGTCGATGATTACGCTGGGGTCGACGACGTTGCCTTTTGACTTCGACATCTTGGCGCCGTCTTTGGTCACCATGCCTTGCGTCACCAATTTAGCGAAGGGTTCGTCGGCGTTGACCAAGCCCAAATCGCGCACGACTTTGGTGAAGAAGCGCGAGTAGAGCAAGTGCAGCACCGCGTGTTCCACCCCGCCAATATACAAGTCAACCGGCATCCACTCATTCGCTTTCGCGGCGTCAAACGGCGCGGCGGCGTTGCGCGCGTCGATGTAGCGCAGGAAGTACCAGGACGAATCCCAGAAGGTGTCTATCGTATCGGTCTCGCGGCGGGCTTCGGCGCCGCACTGCGGGCAATCCACTTTGTAGAACGACTCCATGCGGGTCAATGGCGAGCCTTCGCCGGTGAGTTCAACCTCGGTGGGCAATTCGACCGGGAGGCTGTCTTCCGCCACCGGGACAGCGCCGCATTTGTCGCAATGCACTAAGGGGATGGGCATTCCCCAATAGCGTTGGCGCGAGATGCCCCAATCGCGCAAGCGGTAATTTACGGTCGCTTTGCCGATGGATTTTTCTTCCATCCAGGCGGTGATTTTTTTCTTGGCGTCCTGATTGGGAGTTCCATCAAATTGTTGCGAGTTGACCAGCAAGCCTTGTTCCACCCAGGCTTCGCTCATGTCGTCGGCGGTCTCGAACGTCGCGTCTTCGGGCTTAATCACCACCCGCATGGGCAGGCCGTATTCTCTGGCGAACAAAAAGTCGCGCTGGTCGTGAGTCGGCACCGCCATGATCGCGCCGGTTCCGTATTCCACTAGAACATAATTTGCGATCCATATCGGAACTTTCTCGTCATTGACCGGGTTGATTGCATACGCGCCGGTGAACACGCCTTCTTTTTTGGCGGCGTCGTCGGTGCGCGTAGTCTTGTCCATCTTGGCGACTTTTTCGATGAAAGCGCGGCATTCGGTTTCTTTGGGCGTTCCGGTAATAATTTTTTCGACCAGCGGATGTTCGGGCGCCAGCACCATGTAAGTCGCGCCAAAAATGGTATCGGGCCGGGTGGTGAAGACGGGAATCTCCGTCCCCGCCTGCTCGCCGTCGGCGACGCGAAACAAAATCTCTGCGCCTTCCGAGCGCCCGATCCAATTGCGCTGCATGACCACAACTTTGTTGGGCCAGTCAGTGAGTTTGTCTAAGTCGGCCAGCAGTTCTTCTGCGTAATCGGTGATACGAATAAACCATTGCGGCATGTGTTTTTGAACGACGACTTCATCGCAGCGCCAACATAATCCATTCACGACTTGCTCATTCGCGAGAACCGTCTGACAATCGGGGCACCAGTTGAGCATGCCCTCTTTACGGTAGACCAGGCCTTTCTTAAAAAATTGAAGAAACAGCCACTGTCCCCACTTGTAATAGCCTTCGTGACAAGTCGCGACCTCGCGTTCCCAATCATACGAAAGCCCAAGCGTTCGCTGTTGTACGCCCATCTCACGGATGTTGTTGAACGTCCATTGGGCGGGCGGCACTTTGTTTTTGATGGCGGCGTTTTCCGCAGGCAATCCAAAGGCGTCATAGCCCATCGGGTGCAAGACGCGATGGCCTTTCATGCGGTAATAACGCGCCATCACGTCGCCGATGGCGTAGTTGCGCAAGTGGCCCATGTGCAGTTTGCCGGAGGGATAGGGAAACATTTCCAGGCAATAGAATTTGGGCTTATCGCCGGATTCTTCGGTGGCGAAGGCGCGGGCTTCTTCCCAGCGTTGTTGCCATTTGGGTTCGGCGTTTTGATAGGGAAAATGGTCGGCGGATTCAACAGCCGGTTTCACGGTCGCATCAGCGGCGTTTGAAGATGACATGAAAATCCTCTCTGATTAAAACATCACTTATATTGGTTCAAAGTAATTCGAACAATTCAACAGTCGGGTTAGACGGTCAATATTGTAGAAGGGGGGCGGGACGTCGCGAAGGTGAGGCGAAGCGCGCTTATTGAAAGTCACCCGGCTTGAAGGCGCATTGCGAGCCGACATCGCAGGTCAGCGCGCGCCCGACATAGTCGTCGAGCTTTTCGGCGGAAATCGGCCCCAGCGGACGCCGGACCAGCACATCGTTACGGGTCAGCACTTCGCCGGCTTTGAGTCGGCGGCGGGCGTACAATGCGCGGCGGGCGATGGATTCGATGGGGCGCTCAGCGTCTTGCACGATCTTTTCAGCGCTGCCCAGCACCGATTCGGTCACGCGCACCGAAGCAACCAGGCGCTTGAGTTCATCAGGATCAGTCGAGAAGAAGTGGTCCCAACCGGGCAAGTTTTTAGAAAGCGTAAAGTGTTTTTCAATGATGCAGGCGCCCAGCGCCACCGCCGCCAAAGCCGCCTCCACGCCGGTGGTGTGGTCGGAATAGCCAATCGGGACGCTATATTTTTCTCGCAGAGACGACACCGAGCGGATACGCGCCAACTCGGGCGGACAGGGATAGCTCGACACGCAATGCAACAACGCGAATTCGGCGGCGGCTTCCTGTAAGACCGCCACGGCGGCGTCGACCTGGCTTGGCGTCGACATTCCCGTCGAGAGAACCATCGGCTTTTTTTTGGAAGCGGCAAAGCGAAGAAAATCCAAATGCGTTAATTCGCCCGAGCCAATCTTAAAAGCGGGGACGCCGAGTTCATATAATAAATCAACGCTAATTTCATCGAATGGAGTAGAGAGCAAGACGATGCCGCACTGATCGGCGATTTTTCTCAGATCGTTATAGACGTCGCGGCTCAGCTGCATACGCTCGAATTTGTCGTATTCAGGGTGATCGGGCGCAAACAGTTCGTGAGTCAAATAGGTTTGAAACTTGACCGCATCGGCGCCGCAATCGGCTGCGGATTCGATCAATTGCGCCGCCATTTCGGGCATCCCGTTGTGGTTTAATCCGGCTTCCGCAATGATAAAACAGGGATGGCCTTCGCCAATCAGGTTGTTTCCAATTTGCACGGTCGTCCTCCCCTTGCTCCCATGCGCGCGCAGGCTGAAATTGCAGCGTCTATACGGTACAATACACCACAATTAAACGCAATCGAATTGTCGTACAACAAATTTCAGGGGGAATGCAACTGATGAAATTGAACCGCGTCGCGCCAGAAGACATGAACGGGAACCAATTGGATGAGATGCAATATCTTGTCGATTCGATGGGCGTGGACGACGTCTGGCGCGTGTTTCGCATCATGGCCGAATTTGCCGAGTCGTTCGAAACGCTGGGCAAATTACCCGATGCGGTGACAGTGTTTGGTTCGGCGCGGACCAAAGAAATCGACCCCATGTATCAGAAAGCGCGCGAACTGGGCGCGCGCATCGCGCAGGAAAAACTCGCCACTTGCACCGGCGGCGGGCCGGGCATTATGGAAGCCGCCAATCGCGGCGCCTATGAAGTCGGGGGGTCGTCGGTCGGGATGAACATCGAACTTCCGTTCGAGCAAACCCCCAACCCTTACACCACGCTTGGACTGAGTTTTCGCTATTTCTTCGTGCGCAAAGTGATGCTGGTGAAGTATTCCGTCGCCTTTGTGATTTTCCCGGGCGGGTTTGGTACGCTCGACGAACTATTTGAGTCGCTGACCTTAATTCAGACACGGAGAATCAAACCGTTCCCGGTGGTCTTATTTAATTGCGACTATTGGAGCGGGCTGTTCGATTGGATCAAAGCGCGGGTGTTAGAAGACGGCAACATCTCAGAAAAAAACCTCGACCTGTTCCATTGCACCGACAGCATCGACGAGGCGATTGAAATCATCAAAAGTTCAGACCAAATTCGCCACAACGGAAAGTAAGAAAGTGTTGAAGGGGCGCAGCTTTTCTCGCTGAATACAGAACGTATCAAGTAGGGTGGCGATGAGCAAAGCGAATCCCACCAATGAAAACATTTCTTAAATCAATGGTGGGTTAAGAACCCGCTCTACGGTGTTTTCCCCAAACAAAAAACAACGTCACGCACACCAGCGCAGCGCCGGACATGTCAGCCAGCCAGTCGGCAACGTCCGGCGAACGGTTGGGGATAAACGACTGATGGAATTCATCGCTGAGGCCGTATAGCGCGACGATGAAGAGCGTCATCGCAATCGCCTTCCAATCCAGCGAGGCGTATCGTCCTTGCAGCCAGGCGCGCATGACCAAGAATGCGAGCACACCGTAAAACAGCCCGTGCATGAACTTATCAAAAAATGGAATCGGCATCGGCGGCCCCGGCAAGCGGGGTTGATGCGACAGAAAAAAAATCAACGCCATGTGAACAAGCACCGGCAGCCAATAACAAAGAAAAAGCCTCATGCTGTCAGCGCTTTCTTGGATTGCATGGCCTGTTCATACGCCCACTTGGCGCGGTACGAACTACGCACCAACGGGCCTGACAACACCGCTGAGAAGCCCAGGCTGCGGCCATAGTCTTCGTACTCTTTAAATTCTTCTTTCGAGACGACGCGGTCGACCGCTGCGTGTTTTTTGCTTGGACGAAAATACTGCCCGACGGTGAGAATGTCGCAGCCCGCTTCGCGCACCTGGCGGATGGCGTCAAGCATTTCGGCTTTGGTTTCGCCCAGTCCGGCGATGATTCCGCTTTTGGTGACGGCGCCGCGTTTGTGTGATCGGCGAACCACTTCGAGCGAGAGGTCCCATTTTGACCAGGGCTGAATGGCGCGATACAAGCGCGGCACGGTTTCGACGTTATGGTTTAAGACGTTTGGTTCAGCGTCGAGCACCGCGTCGAGCGCTTCCCACTTGCCGCAAAAATCGGGGATCAACACTTCAATCAGCGTGCCCGGCTCCATCTCGCGAACCAGGCGGATGGTTTCGGCGAAAATACATGCGCCGCCGTCGGGCAGTTCGTCGCGATTGACCGAGGTGATGACGGCGTATTCGGTCCCCAGGTCATAAATCGCCTGGGCGACGCGCCGGGGTTCATCGCGGTCGAGTTCGCCGGGGCGGCCATGTTGGACGGCGCAGAAGCGGCAGGCGCGGGTACAGATGTTGCCCAATAGCATAAAGGTCGCGGTGCGTTCGCCCCAACACTCGCCCATGTTAGGGCAGCGGGCGCTCTGGCAAACGGTGTGTAAGTTCTTGCTCTCGACGGCTTGCAGAACGTCTTGGTATTTCTCGCCGCCGGGCAAGGAAATCTTTACTAACGGGGTTGAATCAACGGGCATTGTTTATTCCAAGTAATGTTTAATTTACCTAATAACGAATCACATGATTGTTTGTTATCCGCTGAGTTGTGACAGGCGATGATGAAATAGCGTCTCGATGCGGCCCGCCGCGCTCCACACATTGATGCCGAAATTCGCGGTTTCTTCTTGTAAAGAGGTTACCGTTAAATTCGCCATTCCACAGGGGACGATGCGTTGAAACGCCTCGTGTTGGGGCGTCACGTTGACCGAACAGCCGTGGAAGCAAAAGCCCTTACGGACGCGTACGCCGATGAAGGCGAGTTTGCGGTCTTGCACCCACACGCCGGTTTTGCCTGCGATGGTTTGCGCTTCGATTCCATAGTCGTCGCAAAATTCGACCAGCAGTTCTTCCAAAAAACGCAAGTATGTATGAATCGTCAGGCCGCGTTCGCGTAAATTCAGGATGGGATACGCCACCAACTGACCGGGACCGTGAAATGTCGCTTGCCCGCCCCGGCGCACGGGATGTACAACGATTCCCAATTTCTGGTAGGCCTCATCCGGCAGAAGCAAGTCACCGTCTTGGGTTGCCGTACCAAGCGTGATGGTGGGCGGATGCTCGCACAACGCCAGCGTCTCTTCGCCGCAGTCAACCTTCGATTCCTGGAAGCGCTCGACCTCTGCGTACGAAGACTCAACCGTCATGCGGACGGCGTTGATAACAGTTGTCTCAGTCGTCATGTCGTCCAAGTGTTTTCCGGCCTATTGGCAATTACTTCTTCGACATCGCGCTTGATAATGCGCCCATCGGGGCCGCTGCCTTTGACGTTCGTTAGATCGACGCCGTTTTCATCGGCGATGCGCTGCGCCAGCGGTGAAATATGCAACGAAGTCACCGTCGCTTGTAATGGAGCATACGCCTGAGGGACAATCGGCAATGGCGCAGGCTCATCAGGCAGCGTCTGCGCGTCAACCGTATCGAGGTTCGATACAATATCGTCGATGTTCTCGCCCGGCTCTCCAATGATCGCCAAGGCGGCGCCGATGGGGACTTCATCGCCGGGTTGAGCGAGAATTTTCAACAACGCGCCGCTGCAATGGCTTTCGAGTTCCATGGCGGCTTTGTCGGTTTCGATTTCGGCGAGGGCTTCTCCGGCTTCCACACGGTCGCCTTCCGACTTGATCCAGCCCAAGACGCGCCCGGTCACCATTGCGTCGCTGAGTTCTGGCATTTCGATAAGCGTCGCCATCGCGGGTTCTCCTCTGGCTTCTTATCAAGCAAGGCGAAAAAACGTTGCTTGACTCTGATTAGGTCATCACTATGATAACTTGAATCGATTTTTCGTGTAGTTCGCGCGGGTTATCAGAAGCCTGCCTGCCGTAGGCAGGGTTCGCCCTTCCAAACAGTACGTCTCTTTGTTTGAGAGGATTGTAGCGATTTTTTTAATCGACGCATTTGCATTTTCTCTTATTGAGTCGATCCCCCCTAGCCCCCCTTAATAAGGGGGGTGGCGCTGCAAGCGCCGGGGGGATAAACCGTAGTAACCAAGGGAATGACCTGTTTCTAATCTGAGGGGTTTTCAGGAAATAACATCCTGAAATTACACAATATATGTCAGTATCTGATTTCGTCCATTTACACGTCCACTCCGAATATAGCCTGCTTGACGGCGCCTGTCGCATCAACGAATTGATTGCGAAAGCCAAGTCGTTAAATATGAGCCATTTGGCGCTCACTGACCACGGCGTCATGCACGGCTCGCTGGCGTTCTACCAAAAAGCCGTCAAACAGGGCATCCAACCCATCATCGGCGTCGAAGCCTACATCGCGCCCGAGAGCCGCTTTCTCAAAAGCGGAGGCCGCGAAGCGTCCATCGACGACCGCTCAGACAAGACCGCCTACCACCTGGTTTTGCTCGCGAAGGATTTTCAGGGCTATCAAAATTTGATGAAGTTGTCGTCGATCGCGCAACTCGAAGGCTTCTACTATAAGCCGCGCATCGACCGCGAAGTCTTGCGCGAATATTCGCAGGGATTGATCGGCCTTTCGGCGTGCCTGAACGGCGAGGTTCCAAACAACTTACTGGAAGGACGCGGCGATTTTGCCGTTGAACGCGCGAAAGAATATCTCGACATCTTCGGCGAAGGCAATTTCTATCTTGAAGTCCAACCTAACGGGCTGGCTGAGCAGGAGATCGTCAACCGCGAACTGCGCAACGTCTCGAAACAGTTGTCGATCCCGCTGGTCGCCACCACGGACGCTCACTACCTGACGCCGGAAGCTGCCAAGACCCAGGACTGCCTGATCTGCATCGGCACAAAAAAGACGCTATCCGACCCCAATCGGCTGAAACTTTCAACCCAGGAACTCTACATCAAAACCGGCGAAAAAATGGCGGAGCAGATGCCCGATTTCATTGACGCGGTCGAGAACTCGCGCCTGGTCGCCGAGAAGTGCAATCTCGAAATCAACTATGACGGCACCAAACTCATCATGCCGGGGTTTGATATTCCCGAAGAGGAAGACTCACACGAAGAGTATCTGCGCAAACTGGTTTACGAGGGCGCGGAACGCCGTTACGGCGGCGTGACCGATGAGATCAAAGAGCGCATTGAACGCGAACTCGACATCATTCTCGGTCAGGATTTTACCGGCTATTTTTTAATCACATGGGATTACATCAACTGGGCGCGCGAACAAAAAATTTCGGTCGGCCCGGGGCGTGGTTCGGCGGCAGGCTCGGTCGTCGCCTACGCGCTCGGCATCACCGACATCGACCCGATTAAGTACAACCTTCTCTTCGAGCGTTTTCTCAATCCAGAGCGCATTTCCCCGCCGGATATTGATACCGACTTCTCCGACAAGCGCCGCGAAGAAGTGATCCGCTACGTGCAAGACAAATATGGGCACGACCGGGTCGCGCAGATCGCCACTTTCGGCACCATCGGCGCCAAGAACGCCGTACGTGACGTGGCCCGCGTGATGGGCTTGCCGCCGTCGGAAGGCGACAAGATCGCCAAGATGATCCCCGAGGGCCTGGGCATTACGTTGACCCAGTCGCTGGCTGAGGTCTCCGAACTCAAGCGGCTGAGCGAGTCGGATTCGATCCATCAAGAATTGTTCCGCCATGCGCTGGCGATTGAAGGCATGGTGCGCCAGACCTCGACCCACGCGGCGGGCGTCATCATCGCGCCGGATGAACTCTCGAAGTTCACCCCGTTGATGCGCGGCGCCAATAAAGACGAAGACGTCGCGACCCAATACGAGATGAAAATTCTTGAGTCAATTGGCTTGCTCAAGATGGATTTCCTGGGTCTAAAAAACCTCTCCGTCATCGACGGCGCCGTCGACAATATTCACGAGCGCTATGATTCGAAATTCGAAATCGACGCCATCCCGATGGATGACCCCAAGACCTTTGAACTCTTGTGCCGCGCCAAAACCAACGGCGTGTTTCAGTTAGAATCGACCGGCATTAAAGAAGTCTTACGCAAGTTACAGCCGGAATCGTTCACCGACGTGATCGCGCTTTTGGCGTTGTATCGTCCCGGCCCACTGGGCAGCGGCATGGTAGACGACTTCATTAACCGCCGCCACGGTCGCGCCGAAATCGTCTATGACCACCCTTCGCTCGAACCGATCCTGAAAGAGACCTACGGTATCATTCTCTATCAAGAACAGGTCATGCAGATCGCCAACGCCATCGGCGGATTTACGCTGGGCCAGGCCGACGTCATGCGCCGCGCCATGGGCAAGAAACAAGAAGACCTGCTCAATAAAATGGAGAAAGACTTCTACGACGGCGCCAAAGCCAAGAGCGTCGATCTCTCCATCGCCCAACGCCTGTGGAACCTGATCTTTAAATTCGCCGGGTATGGATTCAACAAGTCTCACAGCGCCGCCTACGCTTACATCACCTATCGCACCGCCTATCTGAAAGCCAATTTCACAGACGCATTTCTGGCCTCGCTGCTCACCACCGATATGGGCGATTCAAACAAAGTGGTGAAGTACAAAAGCGACTGCCAGGACTACGGCATCGCGCTGCTGCCGCCTGATATCAATGAATCAAACGAGACCTTCACCGTCACCGATGAGGGCATCCGTTTCGGTCTGGCGGGCATCAAAAGCGTGGGCGTGGGCGCCGTACGCACCGTCATCGACGAGCGCGAAAACAACGGCGCGTATAAATCGCTCGAAGATTTCTGTACGCGGCTCGCAGGCGGCGCGACAACGAAAACCCTGATCGAAAATCTGGTACGCGTTGGCGCGTTTGATTCATTCAACCAAACCCGCGCCACGCTCATTAACGGTTACTCCACCATCCTTGAGCGGGTGCAAGGCGAACTGCACGACCTGGCTGTCGGACAAGATTCGCTGTTCGGCGATTTTAATGAAGATGAGGAAGAGGCCGTCCCGCAGATTGAAGAACTGCCGGAGTTGGAGAATACCGAAATCTGGGCGGATGAAAAAAAATTGCTCGGCTTTTATCTGAGCGGACACCCGTTGATGGAGTACCAGTCTGAAATCGAATTGTTTTCGACGCATCAAGCAGGCCCGCTCAACGAAATCGAAGGCGAAGACATCGGCGCCGTTCGCCTGTTGGGCATCGTCAACGAAGTCAAAAAACGCAAGACGCGCAACGGCGACCTGATGGCGATTTTTCTTCTCGCTGACATGAGCGGCGACATCGAAGTCGCGGTCATGCCGCAACTGGTCGAAAAAAGCGGACACTTATTAAACGCCGATGACATCATTGTTCTCGACGGGCAGGCCAGCCGACGCGGCAGCGACGTTTCGGTGCGCGCCGACCGCATCATGACCCTGGACGATTGCTGGCGCAGCGGCGGCGTCAACGAGGTACATCTCTATGTATCGTCCGACCATTTAAGCGACGAAAGCATGATGCGCCTCAAAGGACGCCTATTGGGAACAAAGGGCAGTGTTCCCGTTGTTCTTTTTGTGCACGTACCAGAGATCGGCACGGTTCGCTATGAGTTAGAAGATTCGTTTAAGATCGAACCCAGCCGCGACCTCAAGGCCGAACTCGAAAGCATTCTCGAAGGAGGCGTGGTGCGCTTCGCCGGCGGCGGAATGCCGCGCCCCACCAGCAACGGCCGCAACGGCAACTACCGCAAACGCCAAGCAGCGAAGAAATCGTAGGGTGTCCGCTGCGACGAACTCTCACACCAAGGGGCGCGGTGATTTTTGGGGAGGGCGAACCTCCTGGTGAGCCGCATGAACACGATAGCATTTCTCATTCTCGCGGCTCGTCGGGAGACTCGCCCTCCCCTCGCTTTGGTCGTGATGCTGTGACTACGAGAAGGCGAGGATGAGGGAGAAATATAGCATAAAATTAAAACTGATCTCCGAATCCCCATTGCATTTGTCCACCAGATATTATACAGTTTACACTATGAAATATATCATTGCTCTTATCGCATTTATGGTTTTTGTTGTCGGCGTAATTTTTTATGTCTCCATTTCGTCAAATGAACACAGCGTCCCGCCGCCGCAAACCATTGGCAACGCCATCCACACCGTGATTTTTCACGGCGTCTCAAGCGATCCGACCGTCAAAGGCTTTTCCCTATCGCCCGACTATCTGCGCGATATATTCCGTATGATTCAAATTGACGGCAAGCGCACCCTCTTCGCCAGCGAAGCGGCGCAGCACGTCATCAATCGCGAAGTTCCTGAGCCGAATTTGGTTTGCCTCACATTCGACGACGGCGAAAAGGGGCTGCTTGAATTCGTGGATCCATTGCTCAAAGAATTCGGCTTCAAAGCAACTGCGTTTGTATTTACCGTGGGGACGGAAAACGGCGAACGCCATCACAATTGGCGGGAGTTGCAGCAACTCAAAGCAACCGGCCGCTGGGAAATTCAAACGCACAGCCACACGCACGACCACTTGCCCCAAATGACGGACGACGAAGTTGAGCAGGATTTAACAACCTCGCTCACGTTGCTAAAAGAACACGGATTCAGCGAGTACCCCGTGTTGGCGTATCCATTTAGCGAATATGACGACCGCGTCGCGAATATTGCCAAGCGCATCGGTTTTCATGCGGCGTTCACCGCCGGGCCAAACCCAAGAGCATTCTGGGACAGCAGCCCCTTTGCCGTCCCGCGAACAACAATCTCACAATTCATGGGGCAAGAATTTGTCTGCAAAAAACTGGGGCTGAACAAAGAGAAAATCATTGGGCGGCTTGAAATCCTCGACATTGCCAAGACGCCTTCACCGGGCGCCAATGGACAACGGGCGCCCAAGGCCGCAATCATTGATCGCGGCGACGACCTTTCCCATGGCCAACTGGGACAGGAGTATTTGATTCCAGAAATGGTGATTGGCCCGACTCCAATCTTCATTGACGAAACCGCAACCTATGAGTTGTCTCTTTGGGCCCCCAAGACCGATCACGATTATGAAATCGAGTTTGAATTTATCGTTTCTCACCCCAACGGGAAGAACAATAAAACAATCCATATTCAGAACCCAAAGATCAACGGATGGAATGTGTTGCTTCGCCAAGAACTGAATGCGGGAGAGAACCTCTTATACTTTATTAAAATCGCTCCGGGCGCCGTCTTCGATGCAATTAAGATCGAACGGATTGATTCAAAATAAAGTTGAATTTTGAGCCAGTTCTAGTACCATATCCATGTGAACAAAAAACAACAAAAGACGCTTGAATCTATTTTTGAGAAGCCGACTTCGGCAACGGTCCGGTTTCAAGATATTGAGTCTATGTTAACAGCAATGAAGTTTGTAAGAAAAGAGCGAGCGGGCTCAAGAGTCACCTTTATTCGCGGCGGTGACCGGATTTCATTTCATCGCCCGCATCCAAAACCTGAAACCCCGAAGTATGCTGTTGAAGCCCTGCGGGATTTCCTACTATCAATTGGAGAAACGCCATGATGGAGTATAAAGGCTATCGCGCAACTCCTCAGTATAGCGCTGACGATAAATGCTTTTATGGTCAACTGCTCGGAATTCGCGACTGCGTTTTATTTGAAGGCCGCAGCGTGAAAGAACTCGAAAAAGCATTTAAAGAGGCTGTTGATAATTACCTTGACGAATGCGCGGAAGAAGGAACCCAACCGCAAAAGCCTTTTTCGGGCCGGTTTAATTTACGAATTGATACAGACCTTCACGCAAAAGCGATTGAGACTGCTTCGAACCAGAATAAAAGTTTGAACCAATTCATTTCTGATTTGATTTCAAAAGCGGTCTATTAGTTCCATGAACTTCTCCTGGTTAAAAATTTCCTGTCCCTATTGCGCAGCGCGCATCCCCATCAGCGCCGACCGTTGCACCGAGTGCCGTTCGATCATCCCCCACGAAGCGGGCGACAAAATACGCGGGCGGTTATTTATCGCCGTGGGCGTTTCCGCGCTCTTGTTTTTTTTGCTGCTGATTGGCGGGGCGGGGGCGTTGTTTCTCCTGTTGATTTCTTAACACAAACCGCGCCTAGCCCGCGCCAATGGCTTGAGGGTAGACTGTAGCCATCAGTCATGACGAAACCAAAACTCTTAATCGTTTGGCATGGAGCGTTGTTCCCATCGTATCGGCGGGCGTTTTGGCGCTTGCAAACCGAGCACGGCTGGGACGTGCATCTGCTGGCGGCGCGATCCTGGAGCAAAGCCATGCCGCGGCGCACCCGCTTTCAGCCCGCGCCAGAGGAGCCGATCCACGTTCACTTGCAACGCGCATGGTTCGGGCTGCACGGCGCCGTCCATCTCCACCCGTTTTTCCCTTGGCTGATGGGGCGGCTCAAACCCGATTTGCTTTATGTGATTGAAGAACCGTTCTCCGTCATGGCCTGGCTGGCGGCCTATATGGCGACGCGGCGCGTCCCGCCGACGCCCTTCGCGCTGTACGCGTATCAAGACATTTACAAAAAATACCCGCCGCCGTTTCGCTGGATGGAACGCTTCGTTCTCGAACACGCTGCGCGCGTCTTGGTTCCAAACATCGACGCAGGCAAGGTGGCGGAACGCAAGCACTATCGCGGCCTGTGGGACGTATTGCCCGCAACGGTCGATCTCGAAAAATTCGCCTACCGCCGCCGGACAAATGAGAGCGAGTTGTTCACGCTGGGCTATGTCGGACGCCTGGCGGAAGAAAAGGGCCTGCGCGATTTGTTGTGGGCGCTGTCGCATTGCGACGACCGCATCCGCTTGCGTCTCGCGGGCGACGGCCCGGCGCGGCACCGCTTGGGCGTGTTGGCGAAAGAACTGGGCGTGGATGAACGCCTCGCCTTTCTCGGCCCGATTGCGCATGAAGAATTGCCCGCCTTCTACCACGAAATCGACGCCTTGGTCTTGCCTTCGCGCACCACCCCGCAGTGGCGCGAACAATTCGGGCGCGTATTGATCGAAGCGATGGCGTGCGGCGCCCCGGTGATCGGGTCTGACTCGGGCGCGATCCCGTCCGTCATCGGCGACGCGGGCATCATTTTCGCCGAAGGCGAAGCCGACGCGCTGGTCAATAAGATTGAACTGTTGGCGAATGATCCGCGCTGGCAGAATGAACTCTCGCTGCGCGGACGCGTACACGCAGAGCAGAATTACGGCGTTGACCGCGTCGCAGAAAAACTCCATCGCCATCTAACGGAGGCGCTTCATGCACGTCGCGATTAACGCGCTTGGCGTCACCAACCGCAGCGGGACGGGTCGTTACGCCTTCGGCCTGATCGACGGCCTGATGCGCATTCCAACCGCAGCAGCGCGTTTTTCGGTATTGGTACCGTCCGAGTTTCGAGTTCCCCGCGCTTGGCAATCGAACCCGTCCATCGCGTTTTATTCCATTGCGACGGGCGGCGCGTTGCAGCGTATTTATTTTGAGCAATTTCGGCTGCCGGTCTGGTTACGGAAAATTCAGCCGGACGTTTTTCATTCGCCTGCGTTCATCGCGCCGGTCGACGCCCCCAAACAGGTTCGCCAAGTGGTTTCGATTCATGATTTGGCGTTCGCGCATTTTCCCGAAACCATACCAACCCTGCGCCTCGCCTACTATCGCTGGGCGATCCCCCGGTCCGTCCAATGCGCAACTCACATTTTGACGGATGCGCATTCCGTCTCCGAACAAGTCGCCAGCGAGTTTGATTGTAAGGCGACCATCTCCGCCGTCCCGCTTGGAGCCGACGCCCGTCTGTTTCATCCTCACGCAAGCGACGACGATCAAGCCGTGTTGGAGCGCTACGGCATTGCGGCGCCATATATTTTGTTTGTTGGGACCCGGGAGCCGCGCAAAAATTTGCCTATGCTGCTCTACGCATTTCATGCGGCGCGTGAACGCGGATTTGAAGCGAAACTGGTGCTGGCGGGGCGCGACGGCTGGATGCAATCGCAAACGAAATTCGCCCAAGAAGGCGTACAGCGCATCGGGTTTGTCGCGGATGAACACATGCCCGCCCTCTATCGTCATGCGTCCGCGTTGGCGGCGCCGTCGCTCGATGAAGGCTTTAATCTGCCCACGGTGGAAGCCCTCGCGTGCGGGACGCAAGTCATTGCGTCTGACATCGCCGTCCACCGGGAAATACTCGGCGAGCAAGCGCTCTTTGTTTCGCCCCATGATTCTGAAGGATGGGTGAAGGCGCTTTTTGCATTAAAAGAACGAAATGGTGGGTTAAGAACCCACCCTACGATCACTCAGCCCATTAACACACGTGATTGGACTGACGTCGCAAACGATACGCTTAAAATCTATGAGAAAACTTTTGGGGCGTAACCCGCGACGCCCCGGCGAACATCACTTCAAATCGATCTGCACTTTGTTTGACTTCGTATTATGCCCGCAACTGTTGCAATCTTTTTTTGTGGTTGAATGAATCACCGAACGAACGACATACGCCGCACAGATTGCTGCAATCAATAACGCAATGATTTCTTGAACGCCCATGATGGTCTCCTTATCCGAGTCCGATCAGGACAGCGGCTTGATAGGTGACAAACGACGCGATGTAAGCCAACACGGTCATGTAAACAAACGTCGCGATTGGCCAGCTCCATGAGTTGGTTTCACGCTTGATGACAGCCAACGTTGAGACGCATTGGCTGCACAGCGCAAAGAACACCATCACCGACAACGCGACCGCAATGTTAAATAAATTCGAGCCGTCCGGCTTTTTCGCATTCTGGATCGTCGTCAGCAAATCTTCTGATGCTTCGTCGGCGCCGCCGCCGAGGTTAAAGATGGTTCCCAGTGTGGAAACAATCACCTCGCGCGCGGGGAACGAAGCCAGCGTCGCCATACCGATGCGCCAATCCCAGCCCAGCGGCTCAACCAAAGGCTCAATGGCGCGTCCCATCCAGCCCAACGCGCTGGCGCGCACCATCGCGCCGCTTTCCTGCCACTCCAAGCGCTCCAGTGATTTTTGATAGCCCTGGTAAATGGTTTGCATTTCTTCCAGGCGAGTATCATACGCGGGGACGGCGTTTTCAGGCGCGTCATCTTCCGTCATGGCGAAACGCGCGTCTTCTTCAAGCGCAGCCAATAAATCATCGGTATTGATATAATCATCGCCATACGTTTCGGCATCATACGCAGCCAGCAACGGACGCAACTGCACCGCCGCCCGGGTTTCGGCTTGCTCGCGTTGCGAGGCGTATTCTTGTTTGACTTCGGTGGACTGGGGGAAATACGCCAGCGCCCATACCAGAATTGTACACGCGAAAATGATCGTCCCGGCGCGATATAAAAACGCGGCGGAGCGTTCGTAAACATAGAAAAGAACATTGCGAACCGACGGCAATTTATAGGTCGGCATCTCCAACACAAACGCCGAAGGTTCCTTACGCAACAACCAGCGATTGGCGATTAGCGCCACCGGAATCGCCGCGACAATGCCGACGAGATACATCCCGAATAGCGTTAGTCCTTGCAGGTTAAAAAATGAGCCGAACAGCGCCCGGTCAGGAACAAAGGCCGCAATAAAGATGAGATAAACCGGCAACCGCGCCGAGCAACTCATCAACGGCGCGACCAGGATCGTCACCAGTCGGTCGCGACGGTCTTCAATTGTCCGGGTCGCCATAACGCCGGGAACGGCGCACGCAAAAGAAGAAAGCAGTGGAATAAATGACTTGCCCGACAGCCCGAATTTAGACAGCAAGCGGTCCATCAAATACGCGGCGCGCGGCAGATACCCGCAATCTTCGAGAATGGCCAAAAAGAAAAACAAAATCGCGATCTGCGGAACAAAAATCACCACTGAACCAACCCCGGCGATGATTCCGTCTTGGACCAAACTGCGCAATGCGCCTTCTGGAATCCGCGAACCGAAGACCTCGCCCAAAAAGCCAATGGCGCCTTCGATGATATCCATAAACGGCCCCGCCCATGAATAAATCGACTGAAACACCAACGCCATAATGAAAAAGAAAACAATCGATCCCCAAAGTTTGTGGGTCAAAACCCGGTCGAGACGATGAGACAACGTGACAACGGGTTGATCAGGGCGGGCCAAATGCGGCGAGAGAACGTGAGACGCCCATTCATAGCGAATTTTGGTTTCAACCGCGCCCAGCGGCATCCCGTTTCCGGCTTCTTCGCGCGCCAGTTTGAGTTGGACGGCAAAGTCGCCCCCGAAGCGTTCAATCAAACGGTTTTCAGAATACGCCTCCACGTCAATCATGGCGCGTTGCAACTCGATGGGGTGAGGCAACTCGCGGTCGGGTTGCAGTTGTAACCATTGCTGCAAATTTTTAAATGCCGTCATAAATGTTTCCGGCATCGCGGGCGCATTAAATTGCGGCGCTTCCTGGCAATTGATTTGCTTCTCAATCGCCTGACGTAATTCGTTCACACCTTCTCGCCGATGCGCGCAAATCGGCACGACGGGAGCATTCAGCGTCTTCGACAAGCCTTCTGTATCAATCGAAACGCCCCGCCCCTGAGCGATGTCAATCATGTTTAACGCAACAACAACCGGAAGCCCCAATTCAAGGATTTGCGAAAGAAAATACAGATTGCGGGTCAAATTGCTGGCGTCAACAATGGCAAGCACCATATCAACCGGAGGCTCGCCTTGTTGCTTCCCCAATAAAACGTCATTCACCACCATCTCATCGGGAGACCGCGCCGCCAGACTGTAACTACCGGGCAGATCAATTAACTCAATCTTGTTTTCCCCAATCGAAAAACGCCCGCACTTTCGCTCGACGGTTACGCCGGGATAATTGCCCACTTTCTGGTTCATGCCAGTCAGCGAATTAAATAAAGTTGTCTTGCCTGTATTGGGATTTCCGATCAAGGCAATGCGTATTTCTTTGGTTTGCTTTTTTTCTTGAATGGGTATTTCAGAAGCGCTCGTTGTCATGATGTGATTCGTTTCCCGCCGCTTTCTATTTGAATCGTTTCGTCCGTTTAAATTTGTCTTACTCTGATATAAATGATCTACGACTACAACTTGAAGAATTCAATGGAAAATCCGGTTAAAAAAGCGCATTTTCCATAAATTTGGCGATAAGAAAGGGAGGCGGCGCAAAGCCCCTCCCCCCCAGACATATTTTTACATTCAAAAGCAGTTAGTTCGATAAAATTATTTGGCTGTTTCCAACAACGCAGAATCTTCTGCATAGACCGAATCCAGACCGCCAACCAGCGTCGGATCGACCGGGGTCAGGCGAATTCCACCGATTTGTTCGGGCCTTACACACAAACGGGTCTCGCCAACATCCAATATGATCGGGTTTCCACCGCGAACAATGCGGACTTGTTCACCTGGAAGCATCCCCATTTCTAAGAGTCGGGCAATGATTTGGCCTTGCCCATCGACGCGGGTGATGACTCCAGTGACTCCTTCGTTGCATTCACAAAGCCGTTGTTCGGTCACTGTGCGCTTTCCTTTCCAACTGTTGAAACAGACTCAAAGATGGTTACGCCTTCACTTGCTCTGTATTCATCGACGCTTGGGTAAGACATTCTCCGACTGGCTCACAGATCGGGCATAACCCCGACGAGTTACAGCCGGCTTTCAATGCTTCCATATCGTTCAACAACACGTTCATGGTTTCTTCATTGGCAAACAGCGCCTGTAAAAAGCGCAGCAGGCTCTCTGAAGACGGCTTGCTTAGCAGGTGCTCCATTTTGCAGGCGTCTTCATCAGCGGCATCTGGCGAAACGCCTAACACATCGCGCAAAAACCGCGCCAGCAATACGAAGTTGCTTTCGATCTGGCGGGCGAGCCGCTCGCCTTCATCTGTTAATAATAGAAACCGGTTTGGGTCTTCTTTGACCAAACCGCGGTCTTTGAGTTGGGTGAGCGCGAGCGAAGCGGCGCCGCGTGAAATATTGAGCAAATTAGCGACATCGGTTACCCGGGCGTATCCATTGCTGCTGCGCAGCCGGTCGACCGCCATCAGATAATGGGCCACCGAATGGCTGACCTCGTTATCTTCAAACGCTCTCCAATGGGATGAGTCATTGGCTACTTCATACATAACCTTAGATCCTCAATCAGCAACAATACAGAACGAAAAGTCACTTGTGCGCTGCATCGTCCTTTTGTTTAACTAGCATAACATCTGTTCGCCAGATTGACAAGAAGAAATTCGTAAAAAGCAGAAAATTATTTTTTATTCAGAAATCGAAGGCCTTCTCCCGACTCAACGGATTCAATATCTAAAGAAAGAATTCATTGCTATTTAAATGAAAAAGAGTACAATTGACAAGCCATTTCATTGAGATTACACACCTTATATTGTGATTAAAGGAATCCCACTATGAGCGGCAAACGCTTTTTACGAGACAATACGTTGGGAAGCATGCTGGATGAGATTAAGACCATCTCCAACAAAGTGTCTCAGAACGAGTTCCCCAACATTATGTTTTCTCAATCACTCGCTTCGCTTTCTGAGTTATATGAGACTAACACACATGTCTTGGAGCGCATCGAAAATGCCATTGAGGGAATTCGCAGTGGAAAAGAAAACAGCGAGGTTTTAGAAGACTTGGTTCACGCAGCCGCCCATGTCCAGATTGGGCTGGTCACTGTACACAAATCGTTGAAAACCGATGTTTCAGCAATGTTACATACGCTCAACCATTTAAAAGAAGTGGTTTCGCTAGACGAGGATGAATCATAAAACCGGAGGATCAACTAACGCCGTAACCTGTAACGGACTTTGTAACGCGCCCGTCCCAGATGAAGTAATTGCGGTTCTGCAACAACACTTTTTCCAATATTTTGACCGGATACGCTTTGCCTAGTTTGATCGCATCTACATTTGTTGCGACTTCCCATCGGCTGCTGCCTTTTTTCATACACAGCGTCACCAAATCAAGGGGGAGAGTTTCATAAGCGGCCGTTCGGCCCATTTTGAGTGAAATTCGTTTTACCTGGTCAAGCGTCAACGGCAACTCGTAACTGTTATCCAGCCCCGTGCTTTTAATCGGCCCCATCACATAGATTGCATTTCGATAGACAAAGTCAGAATCAATATTATGCCGGGCAAGTTCTTTGATGGTAAAATCGGCGTTCTTCGGCACCTGTCCGGCTAAAGCGGGAGCGCGGTGCACCAATTTTTCGAGGTTGCGCGTCATAATCCGCAATTGATCGTCTGAGATATCGCGGCGGGGATCAAACGTCCAATCTTCGATTTGTTTAATGCTGGCAAACCGGCCCTTGCTGGCTTTCCGTTTAAAGAAATGGATGACCCACTTAAAAAACCCAAGCGACAAAAAGATCAAAAGAATCGAAAGAGAAAACCCAACGACAGCCATCACGGCAAAGCCCAACACCGGGTGTTCTTGAATGAAGGGATTCACCTGGTTTTGCAAGAAAATTGCCGTAGCGTCCCGCGCCATGCCGTAATACAGGCTGATCGCTTCAACAACGGCGGTATATGACTGAACAAACACGCTGCTGACTGCCTTAAACGCTTTATCGCTATCATGCAGCCGCAATACATAGAACGGCGAATACGCCTTACCGAGCGACATTCCCGCCATGGCGTTAATATATCCTGAATAGAAATAGAGTCCGCCCCCCACGCTGATTCCCAAAATGGTTTTCAGTCCAAGAAACTCTAAAAAGAGTTGGAAATCACTGCGTGATGAACGGGCGCGCGGCTTTGCTGCCACTTTCGGCTCCAAGAACGTCGAATCATACTTATGACTATATTATATCGCTCCAACTATCTTATCGGACATAAAATATGATTACTTTACCAAACTAACGGTTTTAGTTCAGATTTTTAAACAGGTTAGATCATCTACATGCACCAGAAATTTGAGCATTCACCACGCCTCCACGGCAAAATCGGCATTGTGGTTCCCGCGCGCAACGAAGCCGCTAATCTCGAAAAATGCCTACGGAGTTTGAAACCGTTCCAAGATACGGGCGATATAATTTGCGTGGTGAATGCGCAGTCGTCAGATGAAACCGCCGCTTGTGCGCAAGCGCACGGCGTTGAAATATTAGAATCAAAACAAGCATCGCGCTCAGAAGCCATCCGCAGCGGCGTTGAATGGCTTTTGCGTCGTCATCCGGCGCTTGAAGTTCTCATGATCGCCCATGCGGACATGCTGTTCCAAGACAATACCCGCGCAGCCGTAACACAATTCTTACAAGACAACCCCAATGCGCAATGGGGCGCGCTCGGTCACCGTATTGACCACGCAGGCGCCGTCTATCGCTGGCTCGAATGGGGCAACGCCTTCCGGGTACGATGCTGGAGCCTTGCGTATGGCGATCAATGCCAATTGATGCGGACTAGCGCCTTGGCATCCATTGGCGGTTTTCCTTGCGTGGATTGTTTAGAAGACGTCGAATTATCGTTACGGCTCAGAACGCTGGGGCCTGCGTGCGACCTCGGCTGTCCGGTGTTGATTCCCAACCGTCACTGGCGAGGCGGGGTCGTATTGACGACGGCCCGCAACTGGTTGACCGTAATACTCTACCGAATCAAACGCTCCCTAACGGGGACGCGAACCCAAGGTTAGATCACCCAATCCTGGACATGTTCCGGCGGCAATTCGCGTTCGATGTAAATCACCATCGCGGCGTAGCGTTCGTCGGGCGGGTCGCCGATTTTGACTTCGACGATGTTGCCGGCTTTGCGCACTTCGGTTTGCAGGTTGTGCAGTTCGATGCGCTTGCCCATGGGATGGCGCTTGACCCAGTCGTTGCGCTCGTCTGCGTTATCAAAGCGCTTGCATCCAACCAGGACTTTATCAAACGTCATAATGACGTGTTGGCGTTCGGAGGTCTCTAAAAACTCATCGGGCGTCGAATCGCGGCTGATGTCAGGCGCATACAGTTCGACTTCTTCATTTACTAAGTGCCACCGCTCCAATGCGCTCATAATCCGTCCCTCCAAATTGGTACTTACTGTCTAATTCGATCTGCAGCAATTGTCAACGCAACCCGACTCAATTATTGGATTTATTCGTCCTGTCGCAAAACATATTCCTCAATCGCTTCGAGCAATGACTCGACTTTGGCGCGGCGCGATTGGACTTTGACGTCAAAACCAAGCGCGGTTAGTTCTTGCGTCGCCTTGTCGCTGATGCTGGCGGCAGGGACCATTTGCGCCAATTGTTTTACATACGCTTTTCCGGCTTCATCAACCAACGTCTTGACCATTGAGGCGCACGAGAACGCAATCAGCGAAATCTGCTTACGTTCAGTCTCTGACGCCCGTTGATTCTCTTCGTCACTCTCCCCGGCTAGGCGAAGGTCGAGTTGAACCCCGTGTTCCTGCAACGAGTCAATGAGTTTCTGCGGCAGCAACGGCGGCCCCGGCGCCAACACGCGTTTGCCTTGCAGCGGCGCCGAACGCAGCATTTGCGCGACTTGAATGGGCAGACATAACGTCGTCTGCACATAGTCGGGGGTTAGCCCAAACGACAACAGCGCTTTTTCGACCGCCGCCCCCACTGCGACAATCTGCTTGCCCGCCAGCGACCGCGAATCGAGGCGGCGCTCAAGCATCGCCCGGATAAAATGCGACACCGCGCTCGGCCCGGCAAACAAAAACGCATCGTAGGTTTCCAGCGCGTCCCAATCAATTTGCGGCGCAGCAGGTTTTTCATGCGCAGAGGCTTCGGCGGTGGTCTGGATTAGCAACTCAGGTAGTTCAATCACGCGGGCGCCTCGGTCGCGCAGCCCCGTCACCAAACGCGACTCAGCATATCGGGAGCGCGGCGCCGCAATGGCGAGGCCAAACAGCGGGCGGTTCTCGAACCATTCCATTGAGTCGCGCAGCCCCACCACTTCACCGATGACGATCAATCCCGGCGGGCGCATCCCTGCTTGCTCGACTTGCGCGGCGATGGTTTGCAGCGTCCCCGTGATGGTGTGTTGCTCGGGCGTCGTACCCCAGCGAATCGCCGCTGCGGGCGTTTGGGGATTGCGTCCATGATTGATTAAGGCAATCGCGATAGATTGCAACGCATATACTCCCATGAAAATCACCAGCGTGCCTTCGACCTTGGCCAATGAAGACCAATCGACCGAAGCATTTTCTTTAAATGCGTGTTCGTGTCCGGTAATGATATGCACCGAGGTCGCGAGGTTGCGGCTGGTCACGGGGATGCCTGCGTAGGCCGGCACCGCCGCCGCTGCGGAGATTCCCGGGACCACCTCAAAACGCGCGCCGCGCTCACGCAGGTGAATACACTCTTCGCTGCCGCGCCCAAAGATGAACGGATCGCCGCCTTTGAGGCGCACCACGATCTTTCCATCTAATGCTTGCTCAGCCAGCAACTCATTAATCGACTCTTGGGGCATGGTGTGGCGCCCGGCGGTCTTGCCAACGTAGATGCGCTCGGCGGACGGCGGCGCCAGCGCGACGATTTCATCCGCGACCAGGTTGTCGTAGACCAACACCTCGGCGCGTAGCAGCGCGTCGCGTCCTTTGACGGTCAACAAACCGGGGTCGCCCGGCCCCGCGCCGACGAGATACACAACGCCTGTATTTTGCTCTGGCATTCAAAAGTCCTTCCAACAAAGAACCACCTACGTTCATTATAGGCGGCTCTTGTTTTGGCGAGAGCGGCGGAGAAATACTTTATCTCTAACTCAGGTTAAGATGCGGGGGCCCATAGTTTAATGCCAGCTTTTGCGGCCGATTGCTTTAATTTTTTGTCTAATGATAATAACGAGAGGTTTTCTCGCCTTGCTAATTCAAGGTAGGCCGCATCATAGGCGGTTAATTTATACTTTCTTGCAATCAGAACCGTTTCGCGTGTTGCAATAACATTTGTATGCGTATCAACCTGTATGGGCAAAGCGGCGAGAATTGAGTAGATGACGTCTGTATCATCTGGGGTTAAGCGTTTGCGTCTTTCAGCGCAAAGGCATGTATTTGCGATTTCAAGAGGCCAGATTGAAGGAACCAATGCACGTGTAGAATTTGCCAAGGTTTCAAAAGCGGCATCCACAAGTTTTGGTGTTTCATCTTTGAAAAAATATGACATCGTTGCAGAACAGTCTAAAACAAACTGCTGCATTTATCGCCGACCTTCTTCGATTAGTTCTTTAATCGAAATCCCGTCAAGCGTTAACGATTCGCGCAGATTTTTTGCTCGAACAAGCGCATGTTTGGCGGCGTCTCGCGAGGGCTTATCTGCAAGCACAAGGCGGGCGACAGGCATCCCTCTACGTGTGATGATATACTCGCTTCCTTCTGATACTTTTTCGATGATTTCTGACAAGCGAGTTTTCGCCTCATGGAGCCCGACCTGATTCATTTCCGTCTCCCAATTCAACTTACTTTCAAACCAGTTTACTTGCTTTATTTATTTGCAGCAATCGGAAAGATGAAAGCAATGAAATACATTCCATTTAGAAAATTCGTTGCGCATCTAAAAAAACCAACCTCCTCAAGCAATGTCATTGACTTAAGACTTTTAGCCCCCCTTTTTAAGGGGGGACGGCGCTGAAAGCGACAGAGGGGATTCGGGCGCAACACGTTGCGCCCCTACAGGGCTGATATTTTTGATTTCGTTGCATCCAGGGCTGCGCTCACTTCGCGACGGCTTGGCTTTCCACCCCTTTAGTCAACGACATTGCCTCCTCAAGCGGCGGGGAGGGTTTCATTTATTCTAGCCATTTTGTTTCGATCTCAAGCAGGCGGCCCAAATCGTCTTCTTTCCAATCAGGATTAATATCTAACCGATGGTCTTTGGCATAGTTCAAGAGGTACAATTCATATCGAAAACGGCGGCCTTCAAAGTTTTCATAATTGATTTCTGACGCAGAAAACACAATCGAGGCGATCTTCACGTCGTCAAACTTTTTTCGCTGTTGGGGGATGCTTTTTTCAATTGAGTCAGCCAAATCTTTTGGAATATTTTTTTCAGCGTCTTCAATTTTTTCTTGAGTATTGAGATAGATGGGGTAATCATCCAGGACTTCAGGTTCTATCCATTCTGACAAGAATTTTAATTTGGCTTCTTGTTGAGAAAGCCCATCGTTCAATACGGCTTTTGCTGCATTGATTTCGGCTTTGACTCTTGTCATCATTTGCTGAAATTGATCTTCCGTTAAATCTTTAAACATGACGTTCTTGAGGTAGTCGCGCGTTTCTTCAGTTGAGTTGGGAATGTTAAACTCTTGAATGAGATGTTCGCGGGTTTGGTCAATCACTTCTCGTTTGAATAGAGCCATCCGTTGTAATTCTTTTGAGTAGCCGGGGATTTTTCCTTGAGAGAGAAGAAAAGCAACGATTCCAAGACACACAAATGCGAATGCGATTGCAGTAAAAAAACCAAATGCCATATATTTAGGGTTCATGTTTCGAGCGCCGATCACATGTTTATTTACGATCTTACAGCATGACCGGAATAAAAAAAAGAACTTTTGGAAAGACGCAACGGACAAGTCCGAATCAAACGGCAACCGCCACGCCTTCCAGAGGAAAATGGTGGGTTAAGAACCCACCCTACAAATTTTATGCACTAGCGCTCCCAGAGTTGCACCCATGCCTTCTTGGTTTATTTAATTTCTTTTAAAACTCGGTCGCTTCAGATTGGCTAGGAGCGTCGATATTTGCGGTGGGTTAAGAACCCACCCTACAAATCCGTTTCCATATCACGTTATTCAACTGAATCTATTTCCGTGACGATTCGGGCAGGCGCCAGGCGGCGGGGGTTTGTCCAAACACAGCCAGCACAAGCCCCCAGACGGCGGCGGTGTGCATCCACAAAAAATGCCCAAGCAATTTGAATGGCCGCAGGACGGAAAATTCAATATTCAAAACAATTAATAAAAGTCCATACAATGCGGCGCCGAGAATGAACAGACCGCTGATGAAAATAGTTTGAAAGACAACGCTTTGCTCATACAAGAAACCCGACGCAACCAGAGTCGCAACTGAGAGCGGCAAGGTAAACCAGCGCAAAAATTTATGAGAAAGAAACTGCCAAAAGCGCAACGGCGAGCGCAGCAGCGTCGGCAAGAGCACCACAAAGCCGCGCAACCCGCGCGAAACGATGCGCGAGGTGCGGCGCCATTCTTCAAACATATCGGTGTGAGGTTTTTCGGACCCGCAGCAATCCGGCTCAAATAAAATGGCATACCCTTTGGCGCCGATACGCGAGGGAATCTCTAAATCATTGGCGATGCGCGGGTCGAGCGGTCCGACTAAATCGCGCCGCGCCGCCAACACCGACCCGCTGCCGACCAGGACGGAACCCAATCGGTTCTCGGCTTGTTTAATTTTATTCTCATACCACCAATAGAGGCCGGTGCCGCGTCCGACCGCGTTCCAGTCGCGCTCTTGGGTAAATACCAGCCGCCCGGTCACAGCGCCAACATGAGGATCGGCTAAATGTTTGATCACCGCGCGAATGCTCTCTGGCTTGTGCAGCGTATTGGCGTCGGTGAAGAACAACACGTCGCCTTGGGCTTTGGGCAGCATGGCGTTGAGCGCCGCGTTCTTGCCGCCGCGCTCTTGCATCGGAACGAAATCAATGCCGGGTTGATTGGCGAGATAGTCGTCGGTTCCGTCAGACGACGCGTCAGACGCGATCAGAATTTGTAGCTTTTCAGCAGGGTAATCGAGCGCGCGAAGGTTAGCGAGTTTGTCGGGCAGCGACGCGAGTTCGTTATAGGCCGAAAACAACAGCGTCACCTTAGGCGTGTACGCGTCATCGGGTTTATGGCGCATGGAATGAAGCAGCGACAACAGATATAACAAAACAGGATACCCGGCGTAGATATAAATCAACGCGCCGAGCCCCATTGCGACTATGAATTCCAGATAGATCGTCATTGCTTCATTCTATACGCACGATACGAAATAGGGCGGTCATCCAGCCGCCCTAAGGGTACCCATTTTCGCCCCGGCGCCGAACCGACGCGGATTACTTTGCCACCATCTTTGACAAAGTGTTGCAGGCGCCTTTGACGCCGCCGTAGAGGTCGCGGTAGACGGCGTAATATTCGTCATATTGTTTTGCCCGTTCTGCATTCGGTTCAATTCTCTCTTTGATGGAGATAATCGCGTCGCAGGCTTCGGGGATCGACTTGTACACGCCCGCGCCCACGCCCGCCATAATCGCCGCGCCAAACGCCGGGCCTTGGTCAGAACTGATGATGCTGATTTCGGTGCCGTAAATGTCGGCTTGCAGCTGGCGCCAGAACTTGCTCTTAGCGCCGCCGCCGGTAGCGCGAATTTCATGGGTCTCGACGCCCAGCGAGCGGGCGATCTCGAGCGAATCGCGCATGGCGAAGGTGATGCCTTCTAACACCGAGCGGATTAGATGCTCGCGCTTGTGTCGAATGGTGAGGCCAATAAACGAGCCGCGGGCGTAAGGGTCTTTGTGGGGCGTCCGTTCGCCCGTCAGGTAGGGCAAGAACAACAAGCCCTCGCTGCCGACGGGCGCCGTATCGGCCAGCGCGGTCATCACGTCGTAGGGGTCTTTGCCTTCGCGCTCGGCTTGGGCGCGTTCGCCGTCGGCGATTACGTCGCGATACCAGCGCAACGACATGCCCGCCGAGAGAATGACGCCCATCAGATACCACATATTCGGCACCGAATGGCAGAAGGTATGCGCGCGGCCTTGGGGGTCGGTCTGGGCTGTATTCGACGGCGCCAGGATGACGCCGCTGGTTCCTAATGACGACAAGACGCGGCCTTCGACCACCACGCCTGTGCCGGTCGCGCCGCAGGCGTTGTCGGCCCCGCCGCCAACCACAGGCGTTCCTTCTTTCAGCCCGGTTTCTTTGGCAAACGCTGAGGTAATGGTCCCGCAGACGTCGGTCGATTCTTTCATGGGCGGCATCCACTCTTGAGGGATGCCCAGTTTATCCAAGACTTCACCGCACCAGCCGCGCTGGTTCACATTGAATAATAACGTACCCGCGCCATCGGAAACTTCCATCGCCAGTTCGCCGGTCATGCAGTAGCGCACATAATCTTTGGGCAACAGCAGCGTCTTGGTTTTTTTGAAATTCTCCGGTTCTTTATTTTTCAACCAGACGGCTTTGGGCGCGGTGAAACCCGTCAGCGCAGGATTGGAGCAGAGTTCCAATAGGCGCTTTTCGCCGATGGCGTTGGTAATCTCGTCGCACTCGTCCGCCGTGCGTCCATCGTTCCAGAGGATGGCGGGGCGCACCACATTTTTGTTGGCGTCAAGAAACACCGAACCGTGCATCTGCCCTGACAGGCCAATACCCTTAATGTCGCCCGCATCAACGCCGGATTGGCTCAACACAGCCTTCAGCGTATTGACCGCCGCTTTGCGCCAGTCGGCGGGGTCTTGTTCGGTCCAGCCGGGGTTGGGGGTGTGCAACGGGTATTCTTCGGTCGCGTCTGCAACCGATTTGCCATTTTCATCAAACAACACCGTCTTGGTTCCAGACGTGCCTACGTCGATACCGATTACATGCGCCATGGGACATTCTCCCCGAAGTCATTGATTTTTCGTTAAGAATTTTCTTAAAACTACGAACGATAACCATACCACAACATGGGTGGGGAAAGCAATTACGCTGAATTGGTTTGTCAATTCTTGATCTGCCGGGATACGTATTCGTAATCAAAATCATAGCCACCCATCAATGTAAGGGCTCACTTCCCGGATGAACTTAATTTCTGAATTTCTTCTCCTGATATTTCGAAGCATCAATTCTTTAAAGTGTGAAAATACTGCAAAACAAGCATTAATACCTGCTTATCTGTGCTTGAACGCTGGCAGGGGATGGATATGATATGTTTTTAACCATTCCGCACGGTAGGCCAAAAATCATCTGCGGAATCCTAAACACAAATTAAATCAGCACTTAACAACTCTTTCTGGAAGGACCATTCGATCATGAGCACCAACATTCGTTGCCGCGCTAGTGAAAAGCAGTACCTATATGCGCCCGGCCCAACCGATGTTCCACCTTATGTACTCCGCGCCCTGGGCAGCCCCATCACTCACCACCGTTCTCCGGTTTTCTCTGAGGTCATGGTGGAAGTCTGGGACGACTTACAGTATCTCTACAAAACACAAACCGAAGTGTACATGCTCCTTTCTTCTGCGACTGGCGCAATGGAGGCGTCTGTATCAAACCTGCTGTCTCCCGGCGATGAAGCCATCGTGATTCGCGGGGGCAAGTTTGGTGAACGCTGGGGCGAATTGTGCGAAGCGTATGGCATTACGCCGCATTGCCTCGACGTGGAGTGGGGCGACGTGATTACGCCCGAGCAGCTCGAAGAAGCGCTCAAGCAGTTCCCCAACGCCAAGGCGGTTTATTCGACTTCGTCTGAAACCAGTTCCGGCTGTGAATTTGACATCGAAGGCTACGCCAAAGTCGTGGGCAAAAGCAACGCGGTTTTGGTTTGCGACGCCACCAGCGGCATCGGCGCGACCCCGTTGCACATGGACGAATGGGGCGTAGACGTTGTCGTATCCGCCGGACACAAAGCGTTGATGCTGCCGCCCGGTCTGGCGTTTATCGCGCTGTCAGAAAAAGCCTGGAAACTCGTCGATCAATCAACCTGCCCTAAGTTCTACCTGGACTTGAAGGCGTACAAAAAGAATTTCGCCAAACAAACCACGCCTTACACGCCTGCCGTCAACCTCATCATGGGGCTGCGCGAAAGTTTGAAGGCGTTTCGCAACGAAGGCTATGAAAACGTGATGAAGCGCCATGAAGTGCTTGGCCTTGCGGCGCGTTCCGGCGTCAAAGCGCTGGGTTTGGAACTCTTCGCCAAGCGTCCCTTCAACGGTCTGACCGCGATCACCGTGCCTGAGGGCGTTGACGGCGGCGCGATTGGCAAGAAGTTTCGCGAAGGGTATGGCATGACCATCGCGGGCGGGCAGGCGCACTTAAAAGGGAAAATTTTCCGTATCTCTCACATGGGATACTCAGACAAGATGGACGTTCCGTTCGCCTTGTCGGTCACAGAGATGGTCTTAAAGGAAATGGGGCACCCCATTGAGTTGGGTAAAGGCGTCGCCGCCGCCCAGCAGGTCATTCTTGACCAGTGGCCGAGCCTGTAACTGTTTTCAAGGTTGAATTGCATTTAGAAAACGGCGCCTGGATTGCCGCTGAGTAATCCACCAAACAAAAGGGGAACAATACAATGACTTTTAAAGTTTTAGTCAGCGATCCACTCGCACAGGATGGCATTGATCTGCTTCAAAGCCACAACGATGTGCAGGTTGACGTGAATACGGGCCTGCCGCCCGAAGAACTGGCAAAAATTATTGGTGAATATGACGGCTTGGTCATCCGCAGCGGGACAACCGTGACGGCGGATATTCTGGCCAAGGCGGATAAATTAAAAGTGATCGGTCGCGCCGGCGTCGGCGTGGATAACGTCGATCTCAACGCAGCCACCCAACGCGGTGTGATCGTGATGAACACGCCCGGCGGCAATACGATCTCTACTGCGGAACACTCCTTCGCATTGTTGATGTCGCTGGCGCGTAATATCTCGCAAGCGAACCAATCGCTGCGCGAAGGCCGCTGGGACCGCAAAAAATACACCGGGACGGAATTGTTCGGCAAAACGCTGGGCATCATCGGCCTGGGTCGCGTAGGCCGTGAAGTGGGCCGCCGCGGGCTGGCCTTCGGCATGAAAGTGAAAGGGTTTGACCCCTTCACCAGCGAAGACGCCATGAAAAAAATGGGCTTTGAACCGGCGACCACCGACCAGGTGTTTGAGTCCGCCGATTTCATTACCGTGCATACCCCCAAGACGCAAGATACCACCCACCTGATCGACGACCGCGCCTTCGCCATGATGAAAAAAGGCGTTCGCATTATCAACTGCGCGCGCGGCGGCATTGTGGATGAAGAAGCATTGTTACGTGCTCTCGAAAGCGGAAAATGCGCCGGGGCCGCGCTGGACGTTTATGAAAAAGAGCCGCCTGACGCAGACCACCCGTTGGTCAAAAGCCCGGACTGCATCTGCACCCCACACCTGGGCGCTTCGACCGAAGAAGCCCAGGTCAACGTCGCGATCGACATTGCCCGCAATGTACTGGATGCGCTCACTGGCGTTGAAGTTCGCAACGCGGTCAATATCCCATCGGTTTCTCCCGAACTGCGCGCGGTGCTTACGCCGTATTTAGACCTGGCGGAAAAACTGGGCATGTTCGCGATTCAATACTTAGGCAAGCCGCTCGAAAAAATGGAAATCACTTACTCCGGCGGCCTGTCAGAACACGACTGCGGCTACTTATCGCTGGCGGTGCTCAAGGGAATGCTGTCCGCCATCATGGGCGAGACGGTCAACTTTGTGAACGCGCCGATTCTGGCGGAGCAGCGCAACATCAGTTACACCGAAAGCAAGAAAGCCAAATCGGAAAGTTACGCGAACCTGATTACCGTTAAACTAACGTCTGATTCAGAAACCATTTCGGTCTCAGGCACCAAGTACAGCACCGGCGATTCGCGCATTGTGAAAGTCAACGATTATCACATTGAAGCCAAGCCCTACGGAACGATTTTGTTCTTCAAAAACGTCGATAAGCCGGGCACCATCGGCCAACTGTGCCTCGTGTTGGGCAAGAACAACATCAACATCGCCGACATGACGCTAGGCCGCCGCGATCCCAACGGATATGCAGTGACGGTTTGTAACGTAGACGGCGCTGTACCGAACCCCGTCTTGGATGAATTACGCGCCACACAGCACGTCAAAGAATTAAAGTTGATTCATCTAGGTTAAGGAGCGGGGCGCGGCTTTTGAACGATCTGTCTTCATTGCGAATTGGCGCGGTCCCTTTCAGCAACGGACTGCCGCTTTCATTTTATCTTTCAGAATTTTTGCCGGGGCCGCCTGTGATTCAGGCGGTCCCTTCTCAATTGGGGCCGATGTTGGCGCGAGGCGAGTTAGACGTCGCCATGTTGTCGTCCATCGAACTCAAGCGCCATCCCGAGTATCAATTTATCCCCGGCATGGGCGTGTGCAGCGACGGCCCGGTGCATAGCGTAATGCTGTGGGCGCGGCGGCCTGCCCAAGAATTGACGCGGGTGGCGCTCGACGGCAACTCGCTCAGTTCCACCATGTTATTGCGCATTTTATTTCGTGAAGTATGGAAGAACACGCCTGAGTATGTGACCTATACGCCACCGCTGGCGAACGGCCTGGACATCGCCGAAGCCGCGCTGACCATCGGCGATAGCAGCTTCATCGACGCGCCGGATGGCGTTCAGGTGATTGATTTAGGCCAAGTGTGGAAAGAGCACACCGGCTTGCCGTTCGTGTACGCACCCTGGATCACACGGGAAGGCATCGACCCGAAAGCGATTGCGAAACCGTTTCAACTTGCGTTAGAAAAAGGGCTGCAAAACCGCCGGGCGCTGGCTGAACATTGCGCGCAAAACGGCGGGACGCAATCAGCCGATTTCTATTACCGCTATTTGACCGAGTCGATTTACTACCCCATCGGCGAACGCGAACTCGCCGGGCTTCAGCAATACCTCGCCCGGGCGGATAGATAAGCAAGACAATCCGTTAATTCCAATTTTTCTAATTCCGTTTTATATTTTCAAGTTCAATCTAATTGCAAAAAAACAGTGAATTGGATTGACTGCGCGTTTAAATACATCTATAATGCACACAAGTTAACAGTACATAACAGTACATAAAAAGGAGAACCACCATGAAAAACCGAATGATTGTTGGAAGTTTACTGGTCAGCCTGATCGTCTCCGTGTTGTTTATTCGCCCTGTTGAGCCTGTGTCCTACAAAGCGCGGGTGGGCATCTATGACAACCGCGCCATTGCCATTGCCTACGCCGCGTCAAAATACAATCCCGTATCGGAAAAAATGGAGGAGTATAAAAAAGCCAAAGACGCCGGAGATGAGCAGACGGTCAAACAAATAGAAGCCTGGGGGGAACAACACCAGCGCCAATTACATCGGCAGGGATTCTGCCGGGTCCCGGTCAGCGATTTGCTGGAGCATGTAAAAGAGCAGTTCCCTGAATTGGCGAAGCAATTGAACGTCGATGTAATCGCGATGCAGTGCGACTACTCCGTTCAAAGCGTAGAAGTGGTTGATATCACGAACGAGTTGGCGGCTTTGTTTGATCTGTCTGAAAAGGCCCTCAAAAATATCGCAAATATAAAAAACCAGGCCCCAATTGATCTTGATGAATTAGACAACCACAAAGATTAATCACTGAAGCAAATCTCTGGCGGGTTCGCAGCAGCCCGCCAGAATTTTTACAACTCATCCACCGCGCGGGGTTCGAGGCGGCGCATGAGGGCGTAGCCGCCGAAGGCAAACAAGATGGATATCACGATGGCGTAGGGGACCGCGAATTGAAACGTCATCTGGTTTAACGGCGCCAAGGCTTCAGTGGTTTGCAGGTTAGAGGCGAGCAGGCAATAGCGATACCACTCGAGAAGCCCCGCCATCGGGTTCAAAAAATACCACCACGACGACGCGCCGAAGCGCCCATATATTTCGTACGAATCATACAACACCGGTGAGACGTAAAACCACACCAGCGCCAGAAATTCGACGATCTGCTGAGTGTCGCGATACAAGACGTTCAACATCGACAGCGCAAAACACAGCCCCAACAAAAATAGCGTGTGGCAGACGATCACCAGCGGCAGCTGCAATAGCGCCCAGGTCGGGGTGACGTCAAAGCATAAATACAACAGCGGGACCATCACCACCATCGACAACAAAAAGTTAATCAAATTCGACGCGACCACCGAGGCGGGAAACACCGCGCGCGGGCAATAGACTTTCTTCACCAGATGGGCGTTGCCCAAGACGGATTGCGTCCCTTCGAGAAATGCGGCGGAAAAATAAAACCACGGCATGTACGTCGCCAAGAGCAAGGCGGGATACGTCACGTTATAGCGTGTGCTCTCCATATCGAGGATGGAGAACACCGCCGCCAGTACGCCGATGGTCAACAGCGGGCGCAGCAGGCTCCAGAAAAAACCCAACACCGACACCTTGTAGCGCACCTTGAGGTCGCGCGCCGTCAGTTGGCGAATTAATCCGCGATAACGCCACATCGGTTGTTTGCGCAGCCAGCTTAGCATCAATCTAATTCGTTCCCTTGTATTGATGACTTACTTTACCTGCGGATGCAGCGAAATGAAATGCGGGGCGGTCATGCAGGAACGGTGGAGGGCGGGCGCCATGAGCGACTGAATGACGAATCCCCCCTGGGCGCCTACGGCGCCTTTCCCCCCTTAATAAGGGAGGCTTAACAGCGCGTCCCGCTGGTTGAGGGCAGCCCTTGATTATCAACGTAACGATTGAATGACAACCATTCGAAATTCCATATATTGCAATTGCATTGGTGGGCTGCTTCGCGATCCCACTCTACCTCGGATGAATGATGCGTTTCAAGTAGGGTGGCGTTGAGCGCAGCGAAACCCACCAATAGAAATTTCCCGAATTCAATAATCAAAAGTAAATAGCGGGGTGGCAAGGGCAAGGCCGAATGAAATGAGGACAGCCCTTGATTATCAACGTAACGATTGAATGACAACAATTTGAAATTTCATATATTGCTTCAAGGGCTGCCGCCGCTTCGCGCCGCCTTGCCCTTGCCACCCAACGAGGCATAACGGCGTCACGCCGGGATGGATTCATACAACGCCTGGTTGGCGCGGTAGGCTTCGAGAACTTGATCGGGCGTCGATTGCCCGGTGGTTCCTAACTGGCGGATGGTGATCGACGCCACCAGGTTGCCGATGATCGCCGCTTCGTTGGGGGTCGCGCCCGAACACAACGCCGAGACGATGCCCGCAGTGACGCTGTCGCCCGCGCCGACGATGTCGATCGGCCCGGTGACGGGAGGACAAGGAACGCGGGTTTCGCTTTCGCCGCCGATGGGGCAGATGCCTTCTTTGTCGAGCGTAAGAAACACCGTCTGCCCGGTTTTTTGATGCAACTCGCGCGCGCATTGCATGGCGAGTTCAGTCGGCGGCTCATCGTCGCCTTTGATTGGCTTCACCGCGTTGACGCATTCAAAGCGGTTGGGTTTCAAAATCACGTTGTCAAACTCGCCGATGCGCACCCGCGAGTCGGCGTAGAACAATGTGTCCGCGCATTTCGCCGCGAGTTGGGCGACGTGTTCGCGGACGCGGTCGGTAATCACGCCGCAGTTTCGTTCCTGCACCTGGTCGGCGATGATGACGGCGTCGACTTGCGGCGCCAGTGCATCCAATTTTGCGATGACGGCGTCTTCGAGGTCTCGCCCAAGCAGGCCGCGATTTTTGGTATCCTGCCGCTCAAGTTCAACCTCGCCGCCGGGCTGCTGCGACATGGGCTTGCAGTAAGTCGGCGTGAAGCGCTGTTCGGTTTCAACCAAGACCGGCTCAATACGACGGGCGCGTAGGGCTTTCTTGAGGTCATAGCCTTCGCCGTCGTCGCCAACGACCGACAACACGTTGACCGTCCCCACTTGCAGCGAACTTAAATTATTGCACACCGTCCCCGCCGCGCCGGGTTGACAGCGGATGCCCGTAATCTGGTGCGCGACCTTGCCGGTCTCGATGGAAATTTCTTCGAGCGCGGGGCCGATCTCAAGATATTTGTCTAAAAATAAATCGCCAAACACGGCGATGCGTTGTTGCTGAAAGGCGTTTAAGAGTTGCTGCAGGCGGGCTTCATTCATTTTGCTTCAACCGAATCCATTAACGAGCGATAAATTGCGGGGACCGTCTCGCGGTGAGCGCCCTGAATATAATGGCTCACGCCGCCGTCTTTGACGGTGCGTACTAGTATCGTTTTCCAGGGGCGATAGTAATAGCGCGGATCGGTCTTGGGCGCTTCTTCGTGATACGAACCGGAGATCGGATACAAGTCGAACGCAGCGGTGAGAAAATGGCATATCTCTTCGCCCTTTTGTTTGGCGACGTTGCGCGCCATCGACAGCGCTTTGAGGTATACTTCCGGCCCCATTACCGCTGAGCCGAAATTCAAAAACACGCCGCCTTCGAGACCGCAAACCGACTGCGTCATAATGAGAAAATCCTGGTACGAAGCCGCGCCCATCGCCGCGCCGTCGCAGTTGGGGTGTTCGTGAATAATGTCGTAACCAACGCCGATATGAACCGTCACCGGAATGCCCAGCCGAACCCCCGCCGCCATGACGGAGATATCGCGATGGGGGAATTTCTCGTCGAGAACCATGCGGCCGATGGCTTCGCCCATGCCCATGCCTTGCTTGACGCCAGCGGCTACGGCGTCGTTGATGCGTCCGGTGTCTTTCCAAAGGCCGAACTGGCCTTCGCTGATATAGCGCTCCACGCTTTCGGTGGTTTCGCCGATCATCGCCAGTTCAAAATCGTGGATCGGCCCGGCGCCGTTCATGGCGATATGGGTAATCAGGCCTTTCTCCATCAGGTCGATCAACATGCGGCCTGTGCCGGAGCGGATGACGTGGGCGCCCATCGAAACGATAATCTGAGCGCCGCGTTCGCGGGCTTTGCGCATCGCCCGGGTGATTTCGGGGATGGCGTCATGATGAAAACCGCAAGGCGCATCCAGCGGCAGCATAACAGAGAGGTCGATGTCGTGTTTGCGCTCGGCAAGCGGCTTGAGAATCAACTGGCTGCGGTCAAAGGCAGGAAACGGCATGTTTAACTCTCTCCAAACAAGAGATCAATCAATTGTGAGTGTTCGGAAAAATTGGGGACGATAAAGTCGGCCCCGGCTTGAATCAGGCGGTTGCGTTTCCATTCATCGACTTCAATGCGGCCCGCTTCGTCAGAGGCGACCCCCAGCGCAAACCCGCCGACTTCTTTGCAATTCTCAATTTCGACATAGCCGTCGCCGACCGCTAGCAATTCAGCGCCGGACAAGTTGTTTTCTTTTATAATGTGTTCAATGATTTTTTTCTTTGAGAACTTTTTATAATCGTCAACCGCGCCGTAGATGTGCGTCTGAAAATAGGACGTCAGCCCTAGCGCTTCGGCTTCATCTACGACGAATTGATGGTCGGTGCCGCTGGCGAGATAGAGTTTAGCGCCCTGTTCTTTGAGCGCGTCTAAAAACTCATAACTGCCGGGAACCAAAAAATCGACGGGCTGAGACTTGCCGTTGCGCAGCCCTTCCACGCGGTGTTTGATGCGCTCCCACAGGCGGTCGAGGTAGATGTATTTATATTCCAGCGGGTCTTTGGCGGTCCCGCCGCGTTTTTCGATTTGTTCTTTAAGTTCGATCATCTGATAGATGGTCTGCTTACCGGTAAGGCGGGCGACGAACTCTTTGATAATCAGCGTGAGTTCTTCTTCGCTTTCCCGGGCGCCGGTTTCGGTCAAAAATTCCAGCATCATGGGGTTCATGATGTCTTGCCAGCCTTCGCGAATCAGCGAGAGGGTGCCGTCGAAATCAAACAGAACATGGCGCAGCCGCCTCTGGTCTGGCAAGGCGTGAATGATTTCAATTTTAGTTCCTGGAGCGTAAGTTGGAGTTTGATTAATTGTCATGGGTCCCACTAAAAAAAACAGAATAAACCGCATCTAAAGCTAGGCAAAACCCCGGGCGGCGTCCAGGGACGCAAGCCGGATTCGATTATTTTTTTTATGCGTCCTACAAAACTGCTTCCATTGACCCCGAATGAACTCGCATGAGAGAATTATAGCGATTAAATGTATTTACATTTTCAGTGGGAGATTGTTACTCGCGCCTTGGTTTGGCAACGAAAGCTGTAATGTTGCGTATTTGCTGCTCTTTGGGGAATGGACCAGCAAGCATTTGTATATACCTTCATTATGATTTCATATTGTTGGCGCGGTTCTTCAATTTTCGGTCTCCTGCACAATCACCAAATAAAGGATGTGCTTCATGGGCCGTTATTGTTTTCCAATCACTCTTATTGAATCCATCAACGAAGAAACCCGCGTCAAGAAAGCGCGCCGCGCTCCAGGCAATCTGATTGCGACCGGCAGCCTGTCAATGAGCGCTTCATCCGCGCAATGCAAGGTTGCATCGGGAACGAATGGCCCCGCCGTCGCAACCACGCAGTCTCTACTGCAAGACGGCGCGAAATTACTCAAGGAATTGGGCCATACGCCCCTGATTCATAGCGCATTCGATGGCGCAGGCGACTCTACGGTACAAATCGCCTGGATGTCGGGCCACAACACCCTCATCGAAGTCTTGCCCGGCGACAGCCCCGTCATTCAGGTTGAAACCAGCTGGGCCGAAAGCGCATCGCAAGAGGGTTCGCCCGTTCTCAGCGCGATGATGCTGCTCTATGCGCTTTCGATCCTTGGCGGCGCTTCTCAACGCGACGCCCTGCACGCGCTGCTCGATTTTAGCGACCTGCTTGATGACGCACAGACGCAAGCGTTGAAGGAGGTCTTAAAAGACCGCCGCCTCGACGGCAACAGCGCCTTCGCCTTATTTATTGACATCGCCCACAACAAAGAACTCGCCGAAGAACTCGAACAATTTGACTTTACGCAATTACAGCGCGTACGGACGCCGTTGTTGTTCGCTGCGGGCAACCGCCTCGAAGCGGCCTTATTTTCACAACGGCGAAAAGCCAGCTCAACATCCGTCGAGATTCCCGAATGTCTCAAACAACTGACTCAACATTCAAACGGGGTTGTCATTGAAGCGGATGAAGTTGATGCGTTGACGAAACGGCTTGAAGCGCTCGAACTCGAAGATGCGGCGAAGCTCATCGAAAAAACCCTGAAATGGCGCGACCGCTGGGTGACCTGGCTGACCGGGCAGCAGCGTATTGATCTGCCCTATAACAACGAGCAGGTTGTCCGCATTATGAACGAGCCGATTGAAGACGTTGATGAAAAACGCGCCCTGATAAACGAAGCGGTGGCGTCAACCTACGACCAGACGCTCGAAGGCGAAAACATTCAGCGCATCACCTCCTGGTCGCGCGAAAACGGTATGCGCCTGGTGGCGGGCCGCCTCAGCCGCGCCTTTGGCAACCAGTCGCAGTTGTTGTCCGTATCAAAGGTGCTGGCCGATAAAGAAGGCCTTTTGCCCTATGCGAAAAAACTCCATCAAGCCAGCGCCTCGCTGCGCGAGTTGCAAACCCAGGCGGCGCGGCTGCTGCATTTGATCCAACAGCAAAAACCAACGCCGTTCGCGCAAACCGTGGGGGCGTTGAACCATTTTGAAGAAGCGCTGTTCGCGTTCCAGTCAAAAGAATTTAAACGCATGTTGCGCGAAAAAGACGAAGCCTCGCGGCGCGTGATCGGACGCCCGGACGCCGACGCCTGCGGCGCGGTGCTGGATTCGCTGCAAGAAACCACCCGTTCGTTGTATCGCTTGGCGGCGGAGTTCCGCGACCAGTTAGAACAAAGCAAGACCTCGCCAGCGGCGTTCATTGTGTTGATGCAACGGCTGCACCCCGCCGAGACGGTCAACCTCGCCAACGCCAACCTGCTGCGCGACGTTCACCCCGGCAAAGAAGACGACCTGCGCGACCTGATGCGCATCGGCGGACATTACACCTACAGTACACCGGGATCGGGCCTGCTCGCGGTCGACGGCGGCGATAACGAGCCGACCCACTGGGTCATTCACGTCGATGATTGGATCGAGGCGATCCCGCTGTTTATTCATGAGCGCGTAGTCAAGCGCACGGTAAAATCAGGCAATGATGAAATCACCATCGAAGTCATCGAAACCGAAGTCGATCAGGAGTCGATGGAGGCGTTTTTTAGAATTCACGCCGAATTTTGGGCGCAGAATATTGAAGCGGTGATGGACAGCCAACATGTGGGGCTGGCGCGGCGGTTGTTGGTGCAGCATGACGAATCTCTGCGCGCGCAAGCCGAAGCCTATTGCCGCGAGAACCCTGAAAAGAACGCCGATGACGCCGCCTGGGCGCTCATCAAAGAACATCCCGCCGCCTTACAGGGAGCATCCGCGCTGGGCGCGATGATCGGCGCCTTCTATCGCGACCAGGTCGAAGCGGTCGCGCACATCGTCGAGTCGCAGGACGTGCTGCGGCATGAAGCGCTCGAGACGGTTTTATCTACCGATAAAAAATCCGCTACGGCGAAAAAAATTCACGCCGCGTTAAAAGCAGGCGCCGTCGAAGCGATCAGCAAGAAAGCGCTGGCGACGGTGAAATCGAGCCGCAACGGGCTTGCCGACGAATGCAACCAACTAACCGCAATCGCCGACCAACCCACCCGCCGCACCAGCAGCCTGCACATTCTCACCACCGAATCAGCCGGGATGACCGAAGGCTACGTTCAAACCTGGATCGAGGAAGAAATCGCGCTGTATAACATCGTGCGCCATGAAAACCTCGAAAGCGCCGTGCAAAAACGCATGGGCGAATTTGGAACGCGCATTCAGGCGCTGAGCCGCAAGGTGATCGGCGAGTTCGGCATGAGCGTGGTCATCGACGAAGTGATGGCGCAACAGCGCCTGCCGGAACCGGCGGCGGTGATGACAGTGCTGATATCGTACAAACCCATCCTCAATGAGACCGCCAAACTGGGCGTACTAATCGAACTGATGGAGCGCGAAGGCAAGCGCAAGGTCAATGTTAAAAACGCCGACGATCCGAAAGAGGTCGATGCCTATATCAAGAAGAACAAAGCCGCATTGATGAAGACAGCGGTCGCCGTTGTTGCGAACAATAACGGCAAGGCGTTTGAACAACGGGTGGAAGCGCTGCACAAAGAAGCGCCCAAGAAAAATCTCTATGAAATTCAAAAGCGGGCCATCGCCGAAGAGAGCGATTATCAGGAAGAACTCGACGCCGTCATCCGCTTTGCGGCGCGTGACGCCGTGCTGGCGCAGTTGATGCAAAAACACCCCGAACTGCATATCGAAGACCAGATTGCGACGTATATCCGCACCCGCACTCAACTGGCGAAATCGACCGCGCGGAAAGAAGTGGTCGCTAAGAAAAAACTACACGCGCTGGCGCAACACCCGCTCTATTACTATCAGGCAGCGGGCGGCAACAAGCGCTACAACCTGCTCTACACCCCCAGCCGCGTTAACCTGGGCGAACGCGAACGCGATTCTGTCGTCAAGTGGCGGCAGTGGGTGGGCGGCGCCGACCGCTGGGCCGCGCAGGCCGGGTTTGAATTCTATAGCCTCATCAACGAAGGCGGCGTCGAAGAACGCCCCGCCCTGGCTTACGCCGAAATTCAAAAGACATCCGAGAACGCGCTGTGCGTCACTCATTTCGCCGGGTCGAACGCGCTGGCGCTGCTGTGTATGGCGGTGCTCGAAGGCGACGCCGAAGATATGGCCGACCAGATGAACCTGCGCGAAGACCGCATGGCGCCGCCTGCGGGCGAAGGCTACGGCGGCTATTGCGTGCCCAAAGACGGCCTATTTTTAGCGTTCGTGTTGTCGCTGCAAAACGAGATGAAGCTGCGCCAGATCGGCGTACCGGAACGCCTGCACGACGGCGTGATGAAAATGGCGAAATTCGTGTTGCTGCATCAACGCGACTTTGGTTCGTACTTCGACTGGCAGCGCTGGGCGGCGGACAAGCTGCTCAAGTACAGCGAGATGAAAAAATACTTCGACCTGCGCGACGACCTGATGGTGTTCCATATCAACAAGATTGCGCGCGCCGTCGAGAACCTGGGCCAGCCGTGGCACGAAACCACCGAAGGCTCGAAACTGATGGCGAACCTGGCGGCGCAATGGGGCGTCGAGCGCATGATTATCCGCGCGGAACAGGTCAACCGCTTTATGGTGTTCTACAAAGCCTGGATGATCTACGACGCGCTGCGCGAAGCGCGCCAGCAACATCCGCTCTGTCATAGCGAAGGCGAATCGGTCATCGCGCTCTCGGCGGAATACAAGCCCGTGCAAGACGTGCGCTTCTCGACGGGGATGCGTTTGTTTGAACTCTTCGCCCAAACCGGCGACCACCTCGCCCATTCGCTCGATGAAGAAGGCCAGAACCTGGCGTATCTGATGACCAACGGCTTTGATCCTAAAACGCAAGATTCTGTCGGACAGCGCATGTTGCGGCAACTCATGTCAGCGTTTCGCCTCAACCTGAAAGACAAGGAAACGGTTGAGCGACTGCAAGAGGCGTTCCCGCCGCATGACCCGCCGGGCGAACTGGTGATGATTTCGTCAACCATGTCGTCAACGCAAGATTTGTTGTTCTACACCAGCGACGCCAAATTGGATGAAATCGCCGACCAGGTGCAGGTCATCCTCAATGACTACGGCCTCACCGAAGACCAGATTCGCGCCAATGCGACCGTCTTCGGCGGGCGCCTGCGCCAGTGGGCGGGCATCAACCAACTGCCAGCGTCCGAACAGGACGATCTCATCTCACGCGTCGGCGGACGCATCCACGCGCTGGTCTTACGCATGCGCGGGCCGGGGCGTTCGTATGAAACCGACATCCAGGGCGTCGACGTCATCAACACAGGCATTCCCTTCCCCGAGCTGGTCGACCAGTTCGACGACATGCCGCGCCTGATCGCCATGATGCGCAACGGCAACCCGCACAGTGCGCTCGCCATCGCCGACGGCGCCGCCGGACGCGCCCGCCGGATGTTGACCTACTTCGACGTGATGCAATTCTTCGCCGCCTGCGAAGCCATCGAACGCGGGGGCGTCTATCGCGGCATCGGCCTGGGCAAGCGCAACATTGATCGCCTGCGCGAAGACATGCGCCGCCAACGCGCCCGCGCCGCCTCGCTGTTTGACGCAGTCGCCGCCGTCGCGCAATGTGAAGGCGATGCGCAAACCAAGGCCGCGCAAAACGCGTTGACGTTGTATCACGCTCTGCAAGAAGAAATCACCGTAGAAGAAGAAGCGGGCAAGGCGTTGCGCGAAGAAGAAAAGCTCAAACGCCACAAAAAATGGAAACTGCGCGATTCGCACATCAGCCAGGCGCTGATCAAAATCAGTGCAGGCCTGCCGCTGCAACAACTCGATTGGGGAACCTGGACCGCCGGCGTGGGCGGCGTGTTCGTGGTGATTGGCGAGCAGGAAGACGATATCGAAGAACGCCGCGCCGCCTGGAACATGGGTGTCTCGTTCATCGCCAAACTTTGCCCCGCGCAAAGCGCCGTCGATGTGCAGCCATTCGAGGGCGATGCGCTCGAAGCCGTTTGCGCGGCGATGGTGCGCCCCGCCTATCAACCGGAAACGCAACGCTTCACGCAGCAGATGTTGGTCGAGTCATCCAGCAAGGCGGTCGAAATCGCCGCCCGTGAAGCGCTCGAACGCCGCAAAGCGCTCAAGGTACGCGCCGAACGCGCCCGCGCCTTCAACCAGCGCGAGGACGGTTTCCGTGAGGCGTTCCAAAACGAAGCGGTCGCGCCGTTCGATGAGATATGGGCCAGTGCGCAAGATTGTTTGAACGCCATTCAACGCGACATCAAGTCGCTGCAAGGCATGAAAGCCGATTCGCCCAAACGCCAGAGCCTTCAGAACAACGTCAACAAAACATTTGGCCGCGTCATCGGGCTGACCCGCGCCTCCTTCACCCGTTTGGTGAAAGACCACATGCCCGAAGACAGCGCAGAGCGCCGATCCAGCAAGCAGAAGGTCCTCGACGATCTGGCGCTGGTCTACACCGGACGCGAAATCATCTTCGAGCATCTCAAACAACTGGCGGGCGGATATGAAGACGTGGGAGGAATCGCCCGTTTGGCTGAAGCCGCTAAAGGCGACCGCAAAAAACTCGACGCCACCGCCAAAGCCATTGAGTTGTTCTACGTCACGTTCGCATTGGCGCAAACGCTGGAATTCTCGGTTGCGCTGACCGAAGACCTCGATGAAGCCATGGCCTGGAAGAACATCACCGACTTCTTCGCCGAGTCGATCAACGACCACTGGTATGAATATTGGCCGTGGGCCTATTCGCGCGGCGTCGGCTTTGAGCCGGTTCCGCGTGATGAGCGCATCGCCCTGGCGGTCGAACGCCACGCCTGGTTGTATGACTACATGCGCGGCGTCTTGCTTTACGCGACCGAATTGCGCGATCTCAGCGTTGCCGATCAAGACCAACTGCTAGGCAATTTCTGCGGCAAGAAACAAGTGGTCGCCATCGGCGCCAACGCCCAGACGGCGGACGAACGGCAATGGCGGGCCTACAATCAATTGCGTGAAATCGCCTTTATGAAGACGGACGGTTTCTTGTTGCCTCCAGTGATCGACTTAGACCCGGATCTCATCGAAGCCGACAGTCGCGTCAATCTCGCGTTCTTGTATCCCGTTGGGCGCACCCACGTTTCGCGCGCTTTGCGTGAAGGCCCGACGATTAACCAGGAGTTACAATCCAAAAAGAAAACCGGCGTCAACATCATCATTACCCGCTATAACGATTTCGCCGAAGTCGAAGGCGCCAAACGCAAAGTCATTTTATTGACCGACGGTCATCTCTATATCAGCGAAAAAGAATATAAACAGGCGCTGCGCCAACAGGGCATGAACGCCAAGCAGATCAGCGAACGCATCGCCCAAGACAAAGCCAGCGGGCGGCTCACGCCCAAGGGCATTCGCGTCGCGGCTCGTTTTGCGCAAAACGGAAAGCCCTCGCCCATCGCGGTCAGCGGCTTGATGCCGTTCCACGGCCTGCCGCTCTACGACAGCGGCCAAACCGAAGCCGAGGGCCTGCCCGCCACCACCCAGTCGCGCATTCTCAGCGACATCACTTATGACAAGTCGATCTACCCGGGCATCTTCACGCCGAAAACAGGCGTCCATCTGCCGCCGGAAATTGACTGGATGCAAGACTGGACGCAAGGCGCATCGTCAAAAGACGCGCTGCGGGAAATCTGCGAAGGCCGACCCGCAAACGGCTTTAGCGGGCTGCGCGCATTCGCCAAAGAACACCCCATCGTGCTCATCAAAGGCGCGGCGGAATCGGGCGCCCGCAACCTCAAGGTGTTCGAAATCCAAGACGACTATACCCGCATCCAAGAAGACGCCCTGCTCGACGCCGCGAAGTTTGTCTTGCAGGTTTCAAAGTCGCAAAACGTGGTCATCCAAACTGCGATTATGACCTCGCCCGAACTATGGGCGTCGCCTGAACTGATCGACCGTTTCGTTGACCGCCAGGTGCTCGAATGGAACACCCCGGTCAAGCGCGAACATTACCCGCGCCCGCAGATTTATGGTTCGCTGCGCATCGTGGCGTCGTCGTCGAATCCAAAACGCAAATATGACACGGCGTTTCCAATTTCGCTCATCAGTCTGCAAGTCGCCACCAACGTCGGGCGCGGCGGCACCCTGGAGACGCTGCGGCCTGAATTTATCCAAGAGCGTTACCGCAAGCAAATTCTCGACGGCTTGCACAAAGAAGGCCCCAAGGCGCTCAATGCCGTCAATGAATACATCAAGCAACACGGCGCCGAGTGGGAACAGCGCACCGGACTCAAGATCGGCGAAGATTTGCGCGGTGTTTCTTATGGCTGGGCGAATTACCTGATGTGCGACTATCTGGTGCTGCCCGTCTTCAAACGCAATGGGCGCCTAGTCGATTTGGAACCCGAATGGGACGCGCAAGGCCGCCGCATCGGCACCAAAGCCGTGCTGCAAGATGAACGCGGACGCTTCGAGGGCGAGATCGCTGAATGGCAATTCATTCACCTCGAACCCAACGTCGGCATCGGCCTGTGGGACCGTTACAACCTGCGCGAAGAAGTGCAGGAGAACGAAGCCGTCTTACGCGGCGAGCGCAAATTTGACTGGAACAACATCGGTCAGAGCGACCGGGTGGTGTTGACGAACTTTGCGCTGTCCAGCGCCGAATATCTGAAGGCCAACTTTGGCCGCAGCGGCGTCCAACGCGCAAATATCACCAAAGCGTTTGAAAGCGGAAAGTAAGCAAGCCGGTATAAGGCTTGGGTGAGTCTCTCTTCGCTTCGGTGCGGGCTTTCAAGCCCTTATGCACAGGCGCTCACAGAGACTCGCCCAAGCCTTTTTCATTTCGCATTATGCACCTTCTTCTCAATGTGAAGTGTCGGGTGGCAAGGGCAAGGCGTCGCAAAGCGACGGCAGCCCTTGAGATATTGCTTGAATGTATCGCTTTGTTTGTGCTGTTTTGAGATCCCCCCTGGCGCTTTCAGCGCCGTCCCCCCTTAATAAGGGAGGCTAGGGGGGATCAGATTTTATTAAACGCATTGAGAATAAACGATAGTGATTTATGATTACTCATTGGAGCGGTCGGGCCGCTCCCGTTTTTGCGAAATCTAAAGGAGAATATCGGGATGACGTACCCTTATATGCGCGGGGCTTACCCCGCTTTGGTCACGCCGTTTACTGAAAATGGAAGCGCGGTTGCATTAGACAAATTGGGAGCGATGGTCGAACGCCATGTTCAAAAAGGCGTGAGCGGGCTGTTTATCTGCGGCACCACCGGACAAGGCCCCAACCTGACCGCCGATGAAAAAATCGCTGTGGTCCGCGAAGTGGTCAGCGCCGCCGCCGGACGCTTCGAAGTCTGGGCGCAAGTGACCTGCGACGATTGGCCCGGCACCCTCAAGACCATCGACGCCGCGCTGAAAACCGACGTAACCGGGCTGAGTTTTTTACAGCCCTGGTACTACGGCGTCGATGTTGAAGCGCAGTATCAATTTCACGCGCGCGCCGCAGAACGCGTCGAAGGCAAGCCCGTCTATTTATATAACATCCCCCAATGCGCGGGCAACAACATCGAAGTTGACACCGTCAAACGGCTGCTGGATTCGTTCGAGGTGATTCGCGGCATCAAAGAAAGCGCCAGCCCCGCCGCCGTGCGGCGTTGGCTCGACCTGCAATGCGAGCGCTTTCACGCCACTTGCGGGGTGGATACCGTCGTGGCTGAAATGCTGCGGCTCGGCATTGAAGCCAACGTCACCTCGTTCGGCAACGCCGTCCCAGATTATTTTGTAAACATTCACAACGCCGCCCGCAAAGCCGACTGGACCCTCGCAACCGAATGGCAGCAAAAGTTAAACCGTCTGGTTGACGCTTGGGACAGCAGCGTCCTGATCCCCAAATTACTCGAAGCCTACTGCATCTTCGGCGTTGAAACCGGCTGCGTACGCCCGCCGCTGCGCGAACTGAGCGACGCTGAACGCGCCAACGTGAAAGAGTGGATCGAAAAAGAGGGCTTACAGTAAGGTCACATGAGACAGGTTAACTGATATCTCGCAAGACCACGCGGCAGGGGCTGCCGTCGGCGTCTTTGAATTTCAGCGGCAGCGCGATGAGTTCATAGCGCCCCGGCGGCACGTTGCGCAGGTCGAGTCCCTCAACGATTATCATGCCCTTGCCGCAGAGTTCGTGATGCACCGGATGGCCGGGGTTCTTAAAGGCTTCGATAGAAAAATAATCAATGCCCACCAGTTTCACGCCCGCCGCCGTCAACGCCCGGGCGGCATCCAACCCCAGCGCGGTAAAATCTTCGTGGAATTTTGTATCATCAATATAGGCGCTGTTGCGCGTTTTAAAAATGATCCGTTCGACGCCGTCGAGCGGCGGTAGGTGCGCGGGCAGAATTAGCGGCGCATCGCCTTCAACTTCATGCACCAGCGCCGGGCCGATGAGCGTGTTCAAGTCGAGTTGGTCAAGACGCAGACCGTCCGGCTCAAAATGGTAGGGCGCGTCTAAATGGGTGGCGAAGTGGGTGCTCATCGACACTTTGGAGACGTTGCAGCCGCCGCCGTTACTCATCTCGCTGGTCGCGATGCGCACGTACGGCGTGTCGCCCGGCCAGCAGGGCTGGTTTTCGTGAAGGTCTAAGGTCAAATCATACAATGCCATGTTCATGCTCCATTCATAAAAAAGGCGTTCCCAAATGAGAACGCCTTTTCGCAAGTCATTTTGCCTGCATCAGCCTTCGTCGCTTGTTTCTTCTTGCGTTGAAGAGCGAAGGTCGGCGATGGTTTTGTCGCCGTTCAAATATTCATACGCGGCCTTCAACTGGGGGTCGCGTTCAAACTGGCGCTCGAGCCGTGAAACGTGGTCGTAATCTTTTTCGGTGATTTCTTTGGCTTTTTCAAAGGTGATGCGGTCCACGTGAATGTCCGGCTCAATGCCAAGATTGTGGATGCACTTGCCGGAGGGCGTGTAATATTTCGCCACTGTCAAACGCAAGCCTGCATCGCCGTCGAGCGGGAACACTTCCTGCACGGAGCCTTTACCGAAACTTTTTTTGCCCACCACGACCGCGCGATGGTTGTCTTTGAGCGCTCCGGTCACGACCTCAGACGCGCTGGCCGACGCCTCGTTCACCAAGATCACCATGGGGATATCGCTAAACCCGTCCAGGCTGGTGATTGAATCGCGAAATTCTTTATAGGGCGATTCGCGCCCGTAGGTATACGTAATCAACTCGCCTTTGGGCAGAAAAATATCAGCAATTTTAACCGCCTGGTCAAGATAGCCGCCGGGATTATACCGCATATCAAAAACGAGTTTTTCCATGCCCAGCGTTTTTAAGTAGAGCAGCGCGTCGCGTACGTCTTTGCTGGAATATTGATAAAAACTCGATAAGCGGATATACCCGATGCCGCTCTGCTCGCCTTCGTCATCAAGCATCTCGCGCATGATGTGAACTTCGCTATTGATAGGCGCGCGTTTGAGGGTGAACTCTAACAGTTCCGGCGCATCCTTGCGCTTCACCGTCAAATTCACTGGCGTGTCTTTTTCGCCTTTAATCAGATCAATGGCTTCTTGTAATTTGTCAGCATAGGCGCCTTCGAGTTCTGAAAGCGGCTTGCCGTTAACGCCAGTGATAATATCGGAGGGCTGGATGCCGTTTTCGTAGGCGGGCGAACCCTGCAACGGGGTAATCACCAGCACGCCGAGGTCGGATTGGGTGTCCCAATCTACGTGGATGCCAACGCCGTAAAATTGATGAGACTCATCGGGCTTTCCCGACAAGACGCGCTGAAGTTCCTGGTGTTCGACGGGCGGCAGATACTGGCTATAGGGGTCTTCGAGGGCGATCACTAACCCATTGATGGAGCGGTTCCACAAGTCGCGAACGGTCGGCGTGGCCCCTTCAGGCAGTTGGCGCGAAACCAGTTCCAATGCGGTTTGGATGCGCTGGCTATAGATGGCTTGTAATTCTTTCGAGGGCGCATCGACCGGCACAACCGCCACCAAGCGTTCATTGGTTACTGGCAGAATGGTTTCGAGGCTCTTCCACGAATGTTCGAACAAATCGGCAAAATCGACTTTGTCTTCATAGCGCTCGCTGATTTGTTTGGTGACTTGATAAAAATTTCTGTGCCCTAAGTCATAATCCTGTTTATTGTCCGCCGCAGCGGTCAGGCACATAGAAAAGATTAGTATTGCAATCCATTGATTCAAACGCATCATCCATATCCTTCGAATGAGATTTTTCTAAGTAATTGTAGTGAATCCAAGACGATATATAAAGTTATTTCGCTGGGATTTTAGAAATATATCCAATGGCTCACCGTTGAGTGAAGTTGGACCGGGCTTTCGTAGACGCCATCTCAAAAATCCTTCATCGTTCGCTGCGTACGGGCTTTCAGGCCCTGATGCACAGGCGCTCCCGGAGTTGCACCCATGCCAAAATTGGTCTGTCAATTGTTAAAAGGTTGCAAGATTTTTCGTCATCATTGTTATTGAGACCGCTTCTAGTATACCTGAAGTATCGGCGCCAGCAGCTGATTGACTAATACGAAGCGAAACGGCTCCAATTGGGCCGCGTCGACGCCCGCATCAACCGCACGGCGCCAGCCGATTATAGACTCAAACGGATGGCCGCCCAGAGAAGAAACGATCATCGAATAATACCACACGGCTGAATCACCCGCAACCCGCTCTTTTTGTTGAAGTTCGAGCAAGAAGTCCCGCGCTGGCTCATACTCGCCCCGGCTGAGGCGCTGTAACAAAATATCCGACAGTAATTTTTGAAAGAGCGCCCGGTTTTCATCGCTCCATTGGACGCTTGCCGCGACAACATACACATCTTCCGCCAGATCGAGGCGCTGGCTGCGAATGTAAAATTCGACGGTTTGCCGGGCGACTTCAAAGTTGTGCGGGTCATTATGGGCGCTCATGCTAAATAGAAAGGCCGCCGAAAGCCAGTCGCCTCTCGCTTCTGCGCTGAACGCCGCTGGAAGCAATGAGCGCTCGACGAACCCGGGGAATTTCAAGGTCAGTTCGCTGACAAAATACAGCCCCTCTTCAGTGCGCCCGGTCTTGCCCAAGGCGAGTGCCAGCCAACTCAGCACGTCTTCATCGGTGGGCATAATTTTTGACGACGCGGTGAAGGCCTGGATCGCTTTTTCTGCGTCTTCGGGCGATTGCGAATGTTCCCACGCCCATAAATAGGCTTGTCCTAAATAGGTATAGACGCCGTAATAGGTGTAACTTTTGAGCGTCTCTTCAAACAGTTCAATACTACGCCGGACTTGTTCAACGTCACTCGCTAATTTGCCGCGTTCGTAGGTATCAATCGCCAAAATATATCGGTTGGAACCCAGTTCGGGCGCAATTTCAATCGAACGCTGTAAACTGAGATAGCCCCATTCAAGCCATTGGTTTGCCCCGTCCCTATCGCCTTCGGCGGTCAGATTGGCGGCGGCGACCCCATAGCGTCCATGCAATTTGGCAAGGTAATCGGCCAGCATGTATTGATAGACTGGCATCGCGGTAATGAAGAACGCAACCACGCCAACCGCCCCCATCGCCCATTTTTGAGGCGCAGCGAGTTTGGTCAGCCAGTCCGGCGACCACTCACGGAATTTGGGCGAAGCCAGGTGGGCGACCAGCGCCCAGTTGGCGATGAACAAACAACTCGCCGGGGCTTCATGAAAGGGGAACCCAAACAACGCGCGGGTCATGGTCGCCAGGGTTGCCGTCGCGGCGAAAATCCCCAGCAATGACCGCTTGTCATAGAGCAACTGACCAATACATCGCAAATGAACGGTAAACAGCCAAATCATCAGCAATAAGCCGGGCAGCCCCAATTCGGCCCAGGCCTGAAAATAGTCGTTGTGCGCCCGTTGGGTGATAGACCCCACAGGAGGAAGCCCGATCGAGGTTCGGGGGTGCGCCTCAAACCACTCGCTTTGATACTCAGGATACTGTTGCATCCATGACGCGAAACCGACGCCGGTCAGCGGCTTGTCTTTCACCATTTGCAGCGACATCCACCAGACGCGCGGGTAGGTTCCGGTCATGAGGTCCTGGTAGGAGGTGGTGAAGCGCCCGAAGACATTCTGATTGACGAACTCTGAACGCGGCATCATCCATACGGCGAATAAGACAACGATAAACAGCGCCCCAAGACTAAGCCCGCGCAGCGCCCATTGGCGTATCGCCTGTTTGGCTTCTTCGTGCGAGTCGCCAAACGCCCAACGCAACCCGGCGCGCTGGAACGCATAGACCAAAAACAGCGTTGTGGTGATTAACATCAGGGCGACGCCGCGGCTTCCGCCGAGAATGATTAATGCCAATCCCAACAAAACATACGCCGCCGTGAAGACGCGCAGCCCGACGCTTCGCGCGCGAAGGCCGATGGCGCCAGCGAGGATGCAGGCAATGGCGATGTAGCCCGTGCTGGGGTTGTTATGCCCGAGAAATGAGCAAAGAAACTGGCGCTCGTAGGAACCTTTCGACAAGGTCATCGCTTCAAAGCCGGGAAATGCAAACCCCGGCGTATCGGTCGACATCTGGCGCAAGCAGCCCAACATCACGCACATGCCCGTGAAGAAGACCGTCCAGACAAACAGGCTGCGGAATTTTTTATAGCGAAAACACACCGTCCAAAGCGGAAACGCCGACAGCAACGCGAAAAAGATATACCCGTGATAAAGCGCCGACTCGTCCGGGGCGGAAAAGGTTCGCAACGCCGCCCACGCAGCGAACAACAAAACGGGCGCGTCGTATGGCGTCTTCGCCAGGGTAAACCGCCCGACCGCCAAACAATGGCCCAAATAGGCCAGCCACGCCGACAACGCGAGAACTTGCCCCAGCAAAAATTTGTTGATTAAGACATCGGTGAAATGCCCGTTGTAATACAACGCGGTAGAGACCAACTGAAAACACAGCAGGCATAGGGTTAGATGTAAAAACACGGTAGGCCGAGTCGCGAGATCGGCTTTGGGCCGTTTAACCATTACAGCGCGTCGCTCTCCTCAAGGGGTAAATGTACGGTGAAGGTCGTACCGGCGCCTTCGGTGCTGGCGACTTCGATTCGACCGTTCATAGAATAAATGATTTGGTGGACAATCGAGAGGCCAAGCCCGGTGCCGCTGGCTTTTTTGGTAAAAAACGGGTCAAAAATTTTGTCGAGTTCTTCTTTGGCGATGCCGGAGCCTTCGTCGGTCACGTCGATGATCGCTTCTGCGCCGCGCACCCGCATGTGAACGCGCAGTTTGGCGTCCAGCGGCGCCTGCTCCATGCTCTGTAAGGCGTTTAATAACAGATTGACAAACACCGCCGTCAGCTGGCCTTCATTCACGAAAATCGGGACCGCCTGTTTGGGCAGCGAGGTTTCAATGATGCGCGTCCCGGCTTGGTATTTCACCAACGCGGTGGAACTCTGAAGAATATCGCGCAAGTCATGGTGGGCGGGCGTGTCGCGCTTGGGCGAGGCCAGCGACAACAAGCGGTCAATCATATTTTGACAGCGGGTGGTTTCGGTCTCGATCAGTTCCAGTTCTTCGCGGTTGGGGTCGTCTTCGTCGGCTTTTTGGCGGACGTAAGCCGCGCAAGATCGAATAATGCCCAGCGGGTTGCCTAACTCATGCGCCAATCCCGCCGCAATTTGTCCCGCGATGGTCAAGCGGTCTGAGCGCATGATGCCCGCCGCCGGGGGTTGTTTGGGATCGCGCTCCGAGATCAACGCGATACAGTAGCGTTTGTTTTGCAGCCCCAAAAAGGTCGGCAGGATTTGCACGGTCTCAGGCCGGTCATCGTCCGGCAGGGTAATCATTTCATCCATTGGGGTTTCGGCGTGAAAGCGCAACAGCAGGGCGTTACGGATCGACTGGGTGGCTTCCGGCCAATCATCAACTTTCGATTTGGGCAGTTCGATGATTTGCCGCGCCGCTTCAGAGGCGACTTCGAGTTTGCCCTTGTCGTCCACGATGAAAAATTTCACCGGAAACTGCTGTTGAATATCAGTCCAAAAATCATTGCGCCGCGCTAAGGCGTGACATTGGCGGTTGAGCGCGTCGATCCAAACGTGAAAGACGCGGGCGCTCACCCACATATAGAACAACCCCGCCAGACTCAATAGCATGTCGGAAAAAATATATTTCGGCGCGCCGGTAGGCGATTGATACGAACTCAAGAGGCCGTAAATCGCAATCACAATCACGCCGCCGAAGACGCTGTCCAACAATAATTGGGTAAACTTCTTGAAACGCGGCGCCAACAACATCACCGCCATCGGCTGTAAGAACAAAAACCACAAGTAATTGCCCGCGTCGGGAACAAAGATCAAGAAAAACACAAACGAGGCGTCGGCGCCCAACGACAGCCCATTGAGCCAGGCGATGGTATGGCGGTTTTTGAGGCGCCCTTCGGAATCGCGGCGATGGCTCATCCACAACATCAAGACAAACAGCAGCGAAACCGCCGTATAGATAATGGTCGGCGTGACGAAATGATAAATCGCCGAACGAAACGCCGAGGTCGAGAGGATCCACTCATACGCGACCGTGGTGGGAATAATAAACCACTTGTTGACCAGCAAGAGCCGGAACAACATGCGTTCGCGTTCGTCAACTTCGTGAATTTGCGCGGCGTCCATAAGCGTTAGAAGTTAATTCTGTTTAATACAAGACAATATCAAAATCGAACCAAAACATCTCATTATTATCAAGAAAATAGCACGGTCTTGTAAACATGCGAAGCAAACCGCTCAAAAGAAAGAAAAGAATCGAGCCTAAGTTCCTAGTCGGGTTTATATATCCGAATTTGATTGCGCTGAACAATCCACAGATTTCCATCAATAGAATTGTCAGTCAATTTAGATAAGAGATTTTTTGAAAATTCTATAAAATCTTGATAGGCGGGATTCGGAGGGACTCTCAGTACAACGATCCCTGAATAATCCGATGGATTGAATACAAGAGGATTGCTAAAATCTAAATCGAGAGTAACCAGGCATCGTTTTTCCGCCTGGCATACTTGAATCAACTGCTGATCGGTCGCGCCTGATAACCCCTCTTGGCGCACTGTTTCAACATCATATCCAGATTCTCGAAACAGGAGCGCAACTGCTCGACCCAGGTTTTCGTCAAGTTTGATTTTCATGTTTCTAATAAAATGGGGACAAAACTCTCACGCGACATTTCTGCGCCATACGCGAGGCATGCGCGTATATCTAATTCATTAATTTCAAATTCTGCAATCATCGTCTCATGGCTCATCCCATCCGCTAGAAGATCCAGAACCAAAGAAACCCAGATGCGCCTGCCGCGAATACAGGGTTTTCCAAAACAAACATTTGGATCCACACTGATATGCTCCATTATTTGCTCTTTTTTCATCCCCATGGAACCAGTTTCCTCAGCGAATTTAAAACCCGTTATGAGAAATAGTATAGTTGAAAATAAATCAAGCGTGAAATAGGGCTTATCTAATTCGACAATGCATACAGAATAATATTCAGCGCCATATTCATGGCTTCATCGCGAACCTGCGGCGAATCTTGCGGATGCACGCCCTTGCTCTCGATGCCGTCGCCGATGTCGGTTTCATACGAATACATCACCACCAAACGGCCTTCGGAATAAATCCCCAAAACCTGCGGCGGCTTACCATCGTGTTCATGAATTTTGGGCGGGCCATTCTCAAACGGGTAGCATGAATGAAACACCGGGTGGTCATGCGGCAAGGGCGTCAGCGATGCGTCGGGAAACAGTTTCGCCATTTCCTCGCGAAACGACTCGTCGAGGCCGTAGTTGTCGTCCGCCCACAAAAAGCCGCCGCGTCGAAGATACTCGCGCAGGTTGGCCCGCTCGGCGTCGGAGAAACGCACGGTGCCGTGTCCGGTCATATAGACAATCGGGTACGAAAAAATATCGGAAGCGCCGGGCGCAATCACGGTTTCTTCGAGCGCGGTTTTCATGGCGAAGCGTTCGCGCAATTGCGTAAGCAAATTGGTCAGCGAAGTCGGGTCGCCGTACCAATCGCCGCCGCCGCTGTATTTGAGCCGCGCGAGGGTCAAATCGCCGGTCGGTTGCGCGAAGGCAACGCTTGCAGCGCAGAATAAAAAAATGACAAATACGGCAATCGGTTTCATATTGGCCTTTCACGTTACCCTGCGGAGAATGGAAACCGCACCCGCTCAGTATAGATCGCCCCTTTGGGATCGAGAACGCTTTGCATCAGAGACACGCAGGAGACCGTCATGGTTGCGAGAGAGAACGACTCAAACCGCTTTGGCGAACGCAGAAATATTTTGCGTCCACGCGGCGCCCGCGCGATGGTCAAATGAGGCACGAAGGATTGTGCGTCGAATTCGACGTCAGCGTCGCGCAGCCCCTCGCGGACGGCGGCCTCTAACGCCAGCAACGCCGCGCCGCCCTGCTCGACCCCGATCCACAAAACCGATAACGCTCCACGCGGCGGAAATTGCCCTACGCCTTTGAATTCGACCGTAAACGGCGAAAATTGCATAGCAACGCCGGGCAAGCAATTCGCGATAGCGGTTTCTGTTGCTGGTTCTATATCGCCTAAAAATTTTAGCGTCAGGTGGCAATTGGCGGGACGCGTCCAGCGAATGCCGGGCAACTCAGGCGCCAACTGGTTCTGTAACCGCCCGACTTGGTTCTGTACACTCTCAGAAAGATGGATGGATAAAAACGCTCGCATGAATTCGCTCCGAAAAAATCTGCGCTATTGTAATCCCTTCCACACCAAACAACGAGCGTTGTCGCGAGGTGAAGATTGAAACTCTGGGCGCCGGTCTTATGGGGCGTTGTTCTGTTCGCGGCCTGGTTCGCGCAAGGCTTGCTTTTGGACGGGCGCCTGGATGCGGGGCTTCTGACTTACCTGGCTGCAAGCGCGGGGCTATGCGTTCTTATCAAGCCGCCCAAACAAAGCGAACTCAATCTCACACGCTCCCAAGAACGCCCCGCAATCATTTACGACGTCTCGACGCCATTGGTGTGCGCCGCAGCCGCATTGGGGCTATTCTCGTGCGGCGCCGCCGCGCTGGGCGTAATGCAAAACCCCGCATGGTTTTGGGCGGCGCTGATTTGCTGGATTGCGTTTCTGGGTTTATGTCTGCTCGCGTCACATAAAATACTGCGCACTCTATTTTCAAACCTCTACAACGAAACCTGGGCGCCGCCCGCAGCGCTGGCGCTTATCACCCTCACGCTGGGTTTATTCAAACTAACGGACATCCCCGTAACCGTGCACGGCGACGAGGGCATGGTGGGGCTGCACGCCCGCATGGCGTTGCATGGAAATATTGAAACCATATTTTCATCGTCGTGGTATTCGATCCCGCAATTGTTTTTCGCTATCCCGGCGATGGTCATGTCAATGGTTGGCGACAACCTGTTCGGCCTGCGTTTTACCTCCACGCTTCTCGGCGTCGCCATTGTGTTGATGACCTATCGCGCGGCGCGTAGTTTTGGCGGTGAGGCCGCCGCGTTCGCCGCAGGGTTGATGCTGGCGGCAAACCAATGGTTTTTATATTTGATGCATAGCGGGGTGCAATATATTCAGGCGCCGTTTTTTCTGGTTGGGACGTTATTATTGTGGAACCGCGTCAATCAAACGCGCTCCATCGGGTTGTGCATTCTCAGCGGCGTTTGGCTGGGGCTGGCGATGCAGTCGTATCAGGCCAGCCATATTCTCCCGCTGCTTTGGGCCTTGTCGCAACTGTGGCTGTTCGTCTGGCGGCGCATCGACGCCCGTTGGCTGGCGCTATCGCTATTGCTCCCGCTCGTATTTCTGTTACTCACATTGGGGCCGCTGCTCACGCATGATTTGTGTAAAATATCCCGCTTGGATTTTCTCAGTTCGCGCGCGCAATCCATTTTTATTTGGAACCAAGACGCCGAAACCAGCCATTCGACTCAACGCTGGCGCAACCAGGTCGAACGGGCGCTGTTGGCTCCGGTGCTCTATTTAGACCAGAGCGCGCAATTCGGCGGCGACGCGCCCATGTTAGACCACATCAGCGCGGCGCTGTTTGTACTCGCGGCGGGCGTCGCCCTGTTGCGTTTTTATGACCCACGCCGCGCAGCGCCGCTGCTTTGGACGCTCGCCATTATGTTTACAGGCGCGGCGCTACTCATGGACGCGCCCTTTTACCCGCGCCTGGCTGGTCTGGCGCCGCTGCTCTTTATTTTAATCGCCGGGTTATTTCACGAGATCGAAACTACTGCGCTCCACATGCGCCTGCAATGGCCCACGCGCATCGCCGTCGGCCTCTTGATCGCGTTTGCGCTGTCGTCGAATGTGCACGAATTTTTTGGGCGCTACGCCCACGAAACCAGCCCGCGCAGCATCCATTATCCGCAAACGCAACTGGCGTATTGGATCCAACAACTGCCGCCTCAAACGCAAACGTACGTCTTTGCAGGCCCGCATTGCTCTGCGCAAAGCGGGACGGTGCGTTTTATCGCAAATGGATTTCAGCCGCGCAACGTCGCGTCCGTTGATGAAATCCCATCTTTAGAACAAAGCGTGATTGTGGTGGACCCGACGAAGAAACAATTGTTGCCTGTGATTCAGAACCAATTTGCAGGGGGGAAAGTAACGCTGCACCGCAACCCGTTCGGCGACTTGATGTTTTATACGGTCTCGTTATGACTTGGGGTTGAGTTCGTCTTCGACTTCGTCGTCTGACATCGCTTCGATGACGGTTTTTAACTGCTCGATGATCTCAGGATCATAACTGCGTTCATTGAAACGCGATAAGGTGCGATGGGCTTTCAGCAACCCTTGGCGTCCATCTTCAACCGAACGCCCGTTTCGGTTCAACAGCGCCGAGAACGCATACGCAATCGCGATGATGCGCGACCCCAGCGGGATCTCGCGCCCTTTTAGCTTATCGGGATAGCCCTCGCCGCTCCACAGTTCATTGATGTGATAGACGATGCGTCCGGCGTCGTCGGGCAAGCCCAGGCTTTCGGTCATTCGCAGACTGAGTTGCGGCCCTTTTTGGCGCTGTTCTTCATAGGGGGTCTGGCTGCCGAAAGTGCGCAACATGCCCGATTCATTCAGCAGCGCCGCATAGACGATGTTTTGAATATCCGACTCGCCCAGTTGTAGAAACGCCGCAATGCGCTGCGCCCAACGGCAGGTCGCCGCCGTCACGCCCGGCACGCCGGGGTCTTGGCTCTCAATCAAATTGGCGATGCTGGTCAGCGCCTTGATGGTGAAGATACGCTCGCCTTCATGAGTGCGGGCGTTTTTAATCGCCAATACCGCCTGCTCAGCGAAGGTCACCAGAATCTCCCGGTCGCCCGGGGTAAAGTCGCCCTTCTTGCCCGCTACGGTCACCACGCCTTCGATGTCGGTGTCAAACAGCGCGACCGACAAATACGACTCGGCGGGATAGGTCTCGCCGGTTGCAGGCCAGGGCGGCGTGTCACAGGCGGGGTGGAAGATGACGGGATTAAAGTTTTCCGCCACCCAACCGGCCAACCCTTCGCCGATTTTCGTTTCTTTTGCGCCCGTTTCATCTTCGTCCAACCCAAGTGAAACCTTGGGAAGCAGCACCTCGCGCTCAGCGTCGCATAACATGATCGAGCAGCGTTGCGCCTGGAGCAGTTGCAGCGTTAATTGCCCGATTTTGGGTAATATTTCATTGGTGGTGAAACTGGACGAGATCAGACGGTGGACGATATGGATCGTTGAAAGCGCTTTGTGACGTTTTTTCATGCGTTCCAAGGTGAGCGCATAATCCAACGCAGCGGCGCCGCCGGTCGCGAGCAAACGAATCAGGTTTTGCTTCACCACTGACATGCTGCCCGAGGCGGGATCGAACGTCAAAAACATGCCGATCAAATAGGCATTGCGATAAAACGAAATCGCCCAGCAGTCGGCGTCTTCATCAATCGCGTGGTTCAGGGCCGACAACGCGTCGCGCAGCCATTTGCGAAGCGGGTCGTCGGCTTCCAGCAAGCGCAGCGAACTTTCTTCGCCGCCGTGAGGGGCGACGTAATCGTAACGAGTGACTTCAAGGTCGCGGCGCTTCAACAACCCGGCGGGGTAATTCTTGATATGGGCCGGATAAAATTCGCCGTCTTCGTTGATTAATAAAATGACGCTGCGGCTGGCGCCCAACGCCTGGCTCAACGCGTCCGACTGGCGTTGCAGCAGGCGGTCGAGTTCAACCAGCGTGATGGTTTCGCCCAGAATGGAATGGACTAGTTCAAGGTCGTCATGGTCTTCAAGCGCGCCCGACAACAACGCAAAATAGCCTTCGACCATGATAAGAATTTTTTCGAGCAGCGGCCGTTGTTCGGTGGGCAAGTTGCAAACGCCCAGTCCGCCCAAAAATTCATCGCGGTATTGAAAACGCACAAACCCCTGCAAGCGACCGTGGTCGCAAACCACAATGGAAGACTGGCGTTTGGCTTGTTCAGCCAGCGTTTGTTTGCAGAGAGAGCCGTCGCCAGCGTCTTCACAATAGAGCGGCTCGGTCTCGCCGGGAAACGGCGAACGGGTGAAAGTTTCGTCGGCGATCCACCATCGCGCTTCGGGCAAAATGACTTGCACGCCCTGCTGCAGCGCAATCACATACGGATTGGCGGCAATGTCTTGAAACCGGATGTGTTGTGAATAGGGTTCAGTCATCTTGCAGCCCGTCGTTCGCTACTTTTTTGACCAATTGTTTCAGCTGTTCCAGCGTATCCGCATCTAGTATTTTTTCGCCGTTGCAGTCGGTGATGTAAAACACGTCAACCACCCGGTTGCCCTGGGTCACCAGGCGGGCGAAATCAATGTTCATATTTAATGAAGAAATGGCGGAAGACAAGCGCTGCAGCAGCCCGGATTGGTCAACGCAATATATTTCTAACACCGTGAAGCGCGCTGAGACGTCATTGAGCACCTTTACGCGGGTTTTGAAACTGCTGCGTCCAATCACCGATTTATTCATTGACACAGGGATCACTGGCAGCTCGCCGTCTTTTCGCAAGAGCATCTGGATGCGCTCTTTTAATAGACGCTCCCGCATTTCATCAATTTCCGTGTTTCCGATTTCATCTCGAATGACAATGTTATTGACGACCATGCCGTCGCGGCGGGTATTGAGATTGGCTTCAATGATGCCGAAATTTTCCAGCATGATGGCGGTGCAAATACGGTTAAACAGACCGACCTTGTCGCGAAAAGCGATGAACAAATTACGGCAGGCCGCGTCGACGTGCGACTCCAACGTCACCACGGGAATCTCGCCGTCGAAATGGGCGATGCCGCGAATATGCTGGGCAATGGTCTTGCGCGATTGGTGAATCATATAGCTGGGCGGGAAAAAATCGAGATGGTTTTGTACCAGTTCCCGGCTGAACTTGTCTGAGAGAGCGTCAATCAGCGATTCTTTTCGCGATTTTATTTTTTCTTGTTTGTCTTCGTCGGTCTCGCCTTCGCTTAAGAACACCTCTCGCGTAGAACAATATAATTGCCAGAGTAGATTATTTTTCCATTCCGTCATTGAATCTTTCGAGACGGACTGAATGTCAACATAAGTGAGCAAATACATCATGTCGAGTTCAATTTGGTTTTCAAACGCATCACTGAAGTCGGCGTTTACGTCGGGGTCTGATAAGTCGCGGTGTTGGGCGATATGGCTCATTAAGAGGTGATATTTAACGAGAAAGATCAGCTGGTTTTTCTGGCGTTCGGGCATACGAAGCCGTTTGCCGACTTCGGCGACGACGAAGGCGCCGCGGGTCGAGTGGTCTTCGTTGCTGCCCTTGCCGATGTCGTGCATCAACACCGCCAGCCGCACCACGTCGCGATGTTTACATTCCGCCCAGATGCGCGCCCGCTCACGGGCGAAACTCATGGAATCTTCGCCGAAGGTTTCTAGATGCTGCAAGCACAACAGCAAGTGTTCATCCACCGTATATTTATGGGCGAGATCGTAGCGCACCAAAAACGAGATCGGTTTCCACTCAGGAAACAAGCGCTCGAGAACGCCGGTGTCGCGCATCAAGCGCACTTCGTTGTGAATGGGGCACGGCAGCGAGAAAAACCGCTGCAGCAGGCCCGCATTTTGGCGGTCTTGGCGAAAGGCTTCATCCAAGAGTTCCAGGTTATCGCGAATCGCCAGGACTGCTTCAGACGACATCACTTTTTGATGGACGGCAGCATGGACAAAGGCCATTAAAATACGCTGCGGGTTGTGTTCAAAGAAATGCAGGTTCGGCGGGATGTGCAGTACATTGCCCCGGGTATAAAACCCTTCCGACAACTTTTTTTTGGGCTGGGGCAGGTAGCGTTCAAAGAACGTTCTGGGTTTGCACTTTTCCTGCATGATCTCAGCGAAATCGCGCAACGCTTTGGCATGGGTGAAGTAGTCGCGCATCATCTCTTCTTCAGAGAGATGGCCGTCGCGGTCAACATACCCAAGCCGGGTCGAGACTTCATGCTGCAGCGGCATGATGAGAACGTCTTGTTCTTTTCCCGTCAAAAAGTGCAGGTCCGTCCGAAGCCGCCAGACGAATGTCAAGGCCGCGTCGACGCGTTCCATCAGTTCGTCGTCGATAATATGGCTGCGCTTGAGGTGCAACAGTTTGAGAGTATGCCCCACCATCAGCGACCCCAGCCAGAGGCCGAAGTGATAGTCGCGCAGCCCGCCGGGGCTTTCTTTGATGTTCGGTTCGGTAATGTTGATAGTGCTGCCAAAGCGTTTATGGCGTTTTTCGCGCTCGGTGATTTTTCCGCGAATATATTCTTTTCGATAGCGGCGGCTATTGCGCCACAGCAGTTCTTTAAATTCTTCAAACAGGCGCCAGTCGCCGGCGAGAAAGCGGCTCTCGCTCAATGCGCTCTGGCTATGGGGGTCGTTGTAGGCCATGTCGAGCGACTGACGAAAACTGCGGCAGCAATGCCCCACCTGAAAACCTAAATCAAACAGCGTCCGAAAGAACGATTTGACCAGTTCGCCTTGTTCGGCGGTGAGGGCGGACTGATATAAAAACAGGATGTCAACATCCGATTTGGGGTGCATCTCGCGGCGCCCGTAACCGCCTTGCGCCAGGAGAAGCAGGTTGGGCGGCATCTCCGACTGATTAAATCGCTTGTGGAGATGCTCCGATAACAGCTGAATCACCATCGAGTCGGTGGCGTTGGTGATTTCACGAACAATATCGCGAGAATCGTGACCGTGCTCGTGCATCTCGCGAATTTTGGACAAATTTTCTTTATATTGCCCGTAAATTTTTGATATTTCCGATTCAACCGGGGCGGCAAGAACCATGCGTAGATTAACCAGACAATAAAAATTAGTATCAAATTCACGCAGGAGAGGGCGTCTGCATCTCGACTGGACGCCGCAACGCCGTTACAATCTCCGTTGCGAAAGATAATGAGTATGACTGCTTCAGTTTACTCGATTTCGCATGGACATTGAATGCCGGAGTGGTGGAACTGGTAGACGCGCCAGATTCAAAATTTGGTATCCTCCGGGATGTGAGGGTTCGATTCCCTCCTCCGGCACATCAATCCCCGCCGTTTTTTCTTGAGTAGGTTTATAGAAAAACATTCCTCTGTAATTTTATACGCAGCAACCGCCCTCGTTCCACGATGGCTATTTCGGTTTTCCAATTCGTTTCTGTTTCGTCAGACAACCCCCACCCTGGCCCAATGTCATTGACTTAAGGGGTGGCAAGCCAAGGCGTCGCGAAGTGAAGGCAGCCCTTGATGCAACGAATCAAAAATATATCAGCTATGTAGGGGCGCAACGTGTTGCGCCCGAATCCCCCCTGGCGCTTCCAGCGCCGTCCCCCCTTAAAAAGGGGGGCTAAAAGTCTTAAGTCAATGACATTGCACCCACAGAACGAATTCTCTGGCGACGATTGCGGCTCAGGAAAATGCTCAATCTGCATGTTCGCAGGCAGTGTCCTGCTGGAAACTATATTGCTGATTTTCTGATTCCCGATTGCAAGATTGTGATTGAACTCGACGGCGAATCGCATGATTTTTCTGTTGAACACTACAAGCAACGAGATGAATTCTTTCAAAATAAAGGCTATCTTGTGCTCCGTTTCAAAAATGAAGATATACATGATCGGCTAGACGAGGTTCTTGAGGCCATTTACGCTGCGTGTAGCCAACAGGGCTAACCTTTGAGCAAAAAGATTCATCCGGTTCCGGCATATCAAAAATTGCCAAACAAGATTAGGTATGGGTGCAACTCTGGGAGCGCCTGTGCATAAGGGCCTGAAAGCCCGCACTGAAGCGAGCAGAGTTGTACCCATGCCTATTGCAGAGAAATAAAAAAGTATCCAATTTACAGAAGAACCAGAAAAGATTTCTCATTCATCTACAATGGCGCCGCTTGGAATCTTGGGCATTGAATGGAACAATAGAGAAAACAGCAAAAGAGAATGACTATGGACCCTCAACTGGAAGCACGGATTTTCGCCCTGGAACGCCCCAATAAGAAACTGCTTGTCTTATATTTCGTCCGCAGTCTGGCGGCGCTGATCGGGTTCCCACTGGTGTTTGTTCCGTTGTATTTGAAATACATCTCACTGCGCTACCAAATCGACAAAGAGGGCGTGGGCGCCTCGTGGGGCGTGTTTCACAAACGCCAAATCTATTTGAACTACTCGCGCATCCAAGACATTCACGTCCAACGCAGCCTGGTCGAGCGCTGGTTGGGGCTGGGCACGGTTGAAATTCAAACCGCATCCGGCAGCGCGACGGCGGAACTCTCCATCGTCGGGCTGGAAGAATACGACGCCATTCGTGATTTTCTCTACACGAAAATGCGCGGCGCGCGCGGTCTCGACGAAGACGCGGAAGACGATGCGCCTGAGGCTGACGGCGAAGCGGTGGCGCTGTTGCGTGAAATTCGCGACGCCTTGCGCGATCTAAAAGACGGGGGAGGCAACGCTCATGTATGATGGCGTCAAAGACCTCATTCTCGATCTGTTGAGCGCGCCCAAAGAGGCGCCGGCGGCGCCCTCTGGCCCGCATACCACGCAGCGCACCTTTCGCGCGTCGAAACAGTTTTTGCATTACCGTTGGCTGCACCTCGCCCTCGGCGCGATCTTTCTCGGGACGCTGTTCTTCATCATCACCATTGTGTTGATTATCAACGAACCGCTGATCGGCGTATTGGCGGGCGCGTCGCTCGCTGCGCTGTGGGCGATGATTTTTATCAGCGCGTTTTTCTTGATCCGGCTCGAATACGACATGCGTTATTACATCATCACCGACCGCAGCCTGCGCATCCGCAAGGGCGTGTTGAGTATTTTGGAACAAACCCTGACCTTCGCCAACATTCAAAATATCAGCATCGAACAAGGCCCGATTGAGCGTATCTTCGGCATCTCGCGCCTGGTGGTTGAAACCGCCGGCGGCGGTAGCGGCGTCACCCAACAGCAAGTACAAACCGCCAATTATCACCAAGCGGTGATGGACGGGCTGGATAACGCCGAAGAGTTGCGCGATCTGGTGCGCAACTATCTAAAGCATATCCGCACCAACAGCGGATTAGGCGACCCAAGCGCCCCCACAAAACGCCGTAGCGGCTTTTCGGCCAATGAAATTGACGTGCTGCGCGAAATCCTCACGGAAATTCAAACCATGAAGCCGTCATCCGGCGAGGCCCCGCCGCAACACCCAGGTCCGGCTGGCGCCTGACGAAACGGGACAAATACGATACAATTTTGTTTTGCGAACGATAGATTCTAAAGGGATCACATGCCGGGACCCATCCTAGACGCAGCGGTTTTATCTTCTATTTCACATCTCGAACTCCACGCCCGCCAGGCGGTGGAGGGCGCTGTGTCGGGTATGCACCACAGCCATCTGATGGGACGCAACGTCGAGTTCAGCGAACACCGCCCCTACAACCCCGGCGACGAACTGCGTCACATCGACTGGCGCGTCTTCGCGAAAACCGACCGCTTCCACGTTAAACAATTTGAAGAAGACACCAACTTGCGCACGCAAATTCTCATCGACCTCAGCGGGTCGATGTGGTTTGGCGATACGACCACCAAGGCGCTCTATTCGCAGCAAATGGCAGCGGCGTTCTCGTACCTGATTCTGCATCAAGGCGACAGCGTCGGTCTCGCAACATTCGACCAGAAAATCAGCGAATACCTGCCGCCGCGCAACCGCCGCGAGCAATGGAGCAACATTCTCGAAACGCTGGTAAAAACCGAACCCAATGCGCACTCCTCCAACATCAGCGGCGCGTTGGAACTGATGCGCGAATTCGTCAAAAAACGCGGCATCTTCATTCTCATTTCCGACCTCATTGAAGATCCCGAGCGGGTGCTGCAAGCGTTATCGGTCATGCAAAAAATGAAACAAGACGTTATCGTGTTTCATGTCTTGTCGCCCGAAGAACTCGACCTGCCTTATCGCGGCACCGTTGATTTTTACGGCGCCGAAGGCGAAGAGGACACCCTGCGCACCGCACCGAAAAAATTGCGAGACGGCTACCGCCGCCGCGTTGAATCCTTTATCGAAACTTATCGCAACGCCTGTCTGGAAATGGGCGCCGATTATCAACTCACGCGCACTGATCGTCCGCTCGACCAGATGCTGCGCGAATATCTCCAACAACGCATGAAACAAATGGTTTAACCATGACGCTTCGATTCACTCCACTCGTTTTTTTATTCATTGCGATTAACGCCCTCGCGCAAACCGCGCAGGACCTCGACTTGGTCAAGCTCAAAAACGGTACGTTGCTTGAAGGCTGCATCGTGTTGGAATCAAACCAGTCGGTCAAAATTGAAAACGGCGCCGGGGCGTTTGCGATCCCCAAAGACCAGGTAGACTCGGTCGTCCACGCCGAACGCGGCGAGAGCGAATTGCTGCTCGGGCAACAACTCTTTCAACGCAGCCAATTCGACCGGGCGCGCGCCTTTCTTCAACAAGCCAGCCGCGTCGCGAAATGGCGCGCCAAAGCGCTTGACCTCATCGAGCGCCTCAACCAGGAAGTCGACCGCCAACGCGAAAAAGAACGGGAAGAAAAGGCGCGCAAGATTGAACGCCTCATTCAACAAAAAGGCATCAAGCAAGCGCTCGAAGAACTCAAACAAAAAAATGAAAATGACGATTTAGAATTCTGGGGCGGGATGCGCGGCAAACTGCACATGGCGATGGCGCGCGAACGCATGGACCACCTCGACCTGCGCAGCGCCGAGCGCCATCTGGTGTTGGCCGCCGACTACGGCGTTGATCCGGCGACATGGGAGAAGGTGCGTCAGGAACTGGTACAGTTGCGCACGTACCGTTTGCGCTACGGCGCCGACGCCCTCGCTGAGCATCGCCCCAAGGCCAAGAAAAAACCCGCAAAGCGCACCGAGTTTCTCGCCTCCGTCAAACGAGCACAATCCAACGGCGAAAAATTACCTCCGCTGGAATGGCTGGAATGGGTGGACCAATACGCAGAGGAAAACCAACTCGATCCACTGTTGGTGTGGGCGCTGATCGACGTGGAATCGTCATGGCGAAAAGACGTGATCTCGCACAAAGGCGCACAAGGGTTGATGCAACTCATGCCCGGCACCGCCAAAGACGTTGACGTCACCGATCCGTTTAATCCAGAAGAAAACATTCGCGGCGGCACACGCTATATCCGTTTCTTATTAGACATCTTCAATGATGAGGACAAAGCGCTGGCGGCCTACAACACCGGGCCGGGCCGGGTTGAACGCAGCGGCGTCACTGGCGCAGGCCAGCGCTATATCGAAAAAGTACGCACCCGCTTACAGAAACTCGAAACGCGGTTCGGGTGACGTTGAACCCGTCGCCGTTCTGTTCGTCCTGGTTTGATTTGCATCGCCGCCAGCGAACGCGACGCCAGCGTGATAGAAAATTCGTGTTCACGAGATCGAATCAGCCTTCCATGTCAGTGCGCAAACTCCGCCTCACAATTGCTCTTATTCACAGGTTGGCGTACACTACTCTATCATGTTAATTCAAGGAACGATGTTTACCATTTTATTACTGGGCGCCGTGATTGGCTTAGGCGTTGCCAGCGGATATCTATTGGGCAAACGCCGCAAACGGCCCTTGCCGCCTGAAAGTGGTTCAGGCTGGACGAACAACGCCATTCGCAGGCAAGGCGAATCCGGCAAGGGAATTCGATAAGAGGCTGATGAAATTTTCCAAAACCACTGATTACGCGTTGCGGGTCATGATTGCGCTGGCGAAAGCGGGCGAGGAACGATTGAGCCTGCAAGTATTGGCGAAGCGCGAGGGCATTCCCCGCAAGTTTCTCGAACACGTCGTTCGCAACCTCAAAGAGGCCGAATTGCTGAAAAGCAGCCCCGGCCCCAAAGGCGGCTATTCACTCAGGGAACCGCCCGCGCTGATTTCTATCAGCCGCATATTGATCGCCTCGCAGGGCCCCTTGCTTTCGACCGAACACATGGACGGCGAAGGCTTGCCCGAACACGCCAAAGAGCCGGTCGTGCGCTTACGCCGGGTGATGGAAGAAATCCGCATGTTCGCGCGGCAGCGGTTGGAGTCGATTACCCTCGCTGACCTCGCCCACGTCGAAGAAGCCGGCGTCGACAAAGACGTCATCATGTATTACATCTAATCTCGTGTCAAATAAAACAACATTGGCTTACATAGCGCTTGGGTCGAATTTGGGCGACCGGGAAGCGCTCATTGATCAGGCCATTGAGCAAATCCATCGGGACGCTGCCATTCTGGGATTGCGATGTTCGCCTCTCTACGAAACCGCTGCGGTTGAAATCGGCGACGCCCCGGCGTTTATCAACGGCGTGATTGAAGCGCAGACATCGCTCGCGCCGGAGGACTTGTTGCAGCGTCTATTATCAATTGAACACACAATGGGGAGAGAACGCCCCGCTGACGGAGGACATGCCTCGCGCACCATTGACCTCGACCTGTTGCTTTTTGGCGACCAGATCATCCATACGCCCGCGCTACAAGTTCCCCATCCGCGCATGAACGAGCGACGCTTTGTCTTGCAACCGCTGGCGGACCTCTGCCCTGATCTCACTCCCCCGGGGCAACAATACAGCATCGCCGAATTGCTCAACCAAACGCCGCCCGACAAAAACAGCAAGCGCGTCCGGGAAGCGAAACAATGGGCGGAGAAATGACGCAAACATCATCGCCGGTTCGCGGCGCGGTCGGGTTAATTACGCTCGGCGTGTTGAGCGCATTGGGCTACGTCTATCTGTTTCGCTTGTCGCTCGAAGACCTGTCGCCGCGCACCAGCCAGCCGGAACTGATTACGCTTTTTCTGATTACTTATTTCATCTTGTTCGGCCTTTACCTATTGCTGATTACGCCCTTGGTTTGGAAACCGGGCCTCGACCCTCGCCACCTGTGGTTCGGCATCGCCTTCGGGCTGCTATTCCGGGCGATCCTGCTGCCCAGCGATTTGATTTTAGAAAATGATATTTACCGCTATTTGTGGGACGGTCACACGCAACACCAAGGCGTAAACCCCTATCGCTACGCGCCCTCGGAGCCTGAAACCCGCGACTACCGGACAGACTATTTTCAGCAGATCAATTACAAGTACGTCCCGACCATTTATCCGCCGACGTTGCAGATGATTTTCTTTCTATCAGAAGGCGTATATCCCGGCAGCGTCGTCGGCATGAAATTCATCTTGTTAATCTTCGACGCGCTAACGATTTTCTTGTTGCTGTCGTTGCTGGAAGCGCTCAACAAGCCGCCGGAGTGGTGCCTGATTTACGCCTGGTCGCCGCTGGTGATAAAAGAGGTCGCGAACTCCGGCCATGCCGATACGGTCAGCGCGTGTTTATTGGTCGGGTTCTTTCTGCTGCTGGCAAAGGGGAAACCGCTGTGCAGCGCAGCCGTGTTGGCGGCGATGACGCTGACCAAATTCTTCGGCGTGTTTCTCTTGCCGCTATTGCATCGGCAATGGAACTATTGGACGTATGTATTTTTTTTCGCAGCGATTTTATTTCTCTATGCGCCGTTTCTCGCGCCCGGCGTGAACCCATTTGCGGGCTTTATGGCGTTCTCAAATGAATGGCAGTTTAACGCGGGCGTGTATGAGTTGTTCTCATTTTCGTTTGCACGGTTTGGCGGGTTTGAGCCAGGCGCCGCCTCGATGCTTACACGACGAACCCTGTTCGCCTTGGTTCTTCTCACTGCCGCATGGCAGGCGTTGCGTCTCTATTGGCGCCCCGGCCTTGAACAAACGATGCGCTCTACGTTCATTGTGCTCGGTGCGCTACTTCTCTGCTCTCCGGTTATGAACCCCTGGTATCTGGTGTGGATGGTCCCGCTGATGTGTGTGTTCCCAAACAAAAGTTGGATCGCGCTGACCGGGTTGGTCTTTTTATCCTATACCTATTATTACGACCTCAGTTTCCCCTGGTGGGTGAAGGCGACCGAGTTCGGCGTGTTCTTTTTTCTATTGCTCGACGACGCTTTGCCCTGGCGAAGAAATGGTGCGCCTGTAGCCCTGCCGACTCTTAGTAGCCGTTGATGATTTCGCAGTATGAATCAATGAACGGGCCGCCTTTGGGGCCGACCCATAAAATATCGCCGTAACTGACCAACCCGTTGGTCGGGTTATACACAAACAATGGCGAGCCTGCCGGACAGCCCTCGGCAGCATTGTTAAATTCACGCCCGCCCGCATAACTGTTGACGCCGTCAGGCCCCCAGCCGTTGATGCGAAACTGATGTCCCCAGGCGTCCGGGTCGACCTCGTTATCGCCGTTGGTGACCTCGACATAATCATAGGCGTCGCCCCACTGCTCCAACTCGGCTTCGTCTTCATAATTAACGAACGGGTCAATCGGAACCTGCCCGATGTATGCGACAGGCGTTGTCAGGCGGTAATAGCGAATCACGAGCGGGTGCATGTGATCGTCAACATTGACCCACGCCCGCGCCTGCCGCCAGGGCGGATAAACTTTGTGGTCGAGACGATAGGCTTCGAGCGATTCACTGATATATTTCATATCGGTAAGATTTTGCGATAACTTCGCCCGTACCTGGGCGATCATAAATTTCGGGACAGCCATCGTGGCAAGGATCACCAGAATCCCGATGACAATCAGCACTTCAACAAAACTGAATGCGGACGTATGACGGCGAAAATTCACGCAACAAACTCCTACAGGCGAATTCAAAATGCTTCTTTTATAGGATATCAACTTTTATAGAAAATGTCGCCTGTGTTTTCGCTTGACAAAGCTTCGTGTATTCTTAATCGTTTACAAAGCGGGCAAATACGGAGTACGCTTTCGTAAGCCAAAAGACCAGAGCGAATGAGAACCCGGGCTAACTATGAACCAGACGCAAAACCGCACAAATGAACTATGGGTGTTCGCCTTCACGCTGGCGGCGATGATCGCGCTGTTTTGGTGGCGGGTGTGGACGCCCTTCGCCGCCGACCGCATGCACTTCACCGACGACATTCTCATCAAAGATTTCGCCACCCGCATGGGCATGTTCCGCACGGCGCTGTCAGGCAGCCTGCCGCTGTGGGACCCCTATCAATTCGGCGGCTGGCCCGGCGTCGCCAATTGCGAGGCGGGTTTTTTCTATCCGTTCCATTGGCTGATGGCGCCGTTCATCGGCTGGCCCGAAACCGCGTACCTGATTGCGCAGCTGACCGTGATGCTGCATCTCTTCATTGCGGGCATGGGCGCCTACCGTCTTTCGCGTGAAATAGGCCTGTCGCCCTGGGGCGCGGCGCTGTGCGCGATTGCGTTTACCTTTTGCGGGTTCCACTGCGCCCATAAAAAACATACGAATATGTTGTTTGCGTTAGTTTGGTTTCCGTGGCTGCTCTTGTGGGCGGAACGCTGGGCGCGTTCGCCGCAGGCACGCTCATTATGGCCGATGACGCTTTTATTGGCGCTGGCATTTTTGGCCGGACACCCACAGGCCGCGCTCTATATGTCGTTGCTCTTAATTGCGCGGATGCTCTACGGCGTCTGGACGCAAACCCAAGACGCGCCGCGCACCGCCGCCGTCTTATTCAAACGCTGCCTGCCCATTGCGGTCCCGTTCGCCGTTGGCTTCGCTATCGCTGCCGCGCAGTGGTTCCCCACGCTTGAAATGATTGCGTTGGGTGAACGCGCCGAGGCGGGGCAATTCGCGCGCAGCACCGAATTTTCCATGCCGCCGTATGAACTGATCGACGCCGTGTTGCCCGAGGCCTTACGCAACTGGTCGCAGGTGGAAGTGTTCTATTGGGGAATCATTCCGCTCCTGTTGGCGCTGTTCACCGTGCTGCGGGGCAACTTGAACGCCTTTGAAAAATATTTGTTGGCGTCTGGATTGATCGCCATTGGCCTTTCGATGGGCGAATGGATGTTTCTCTATGACATCAGTTACGTACTGGTTCCCGGCGTGGCCTGGGTCCGGGCCCCCAGCCGCTGGATCTATTTCGCCAGTTTGCCCGTCGCCTTTTTTGCGGGCGCCGGGCTGGATTGGGTCCGCGCAAATGCTGCGCGTATGCACGACTCCAACGAAGCGCGTCTGTTCTACCGCGTGGTTTCCGGCGCGGGGGCGTTGCTTATTATTGTTCTGTTGCTAGTTGTATTGATGAATACCATTAACGCAGGCGGCGGCGCTGCCACCGATGAAATTTCTCAGCGCCTTTTGATTAGCGTGATCTGGCTGGCGTTTTTCGCTGGAGCGTTTTTCTTGCTGCTGCGTCTCGTCCAAACCGGCAAATGCCCGCCCACCGCGTTCGCGGTCTGCATCATCGCGCTGGCCTGGATCGACCTGGGCGTTCATTACCGCAATCTCGATCTCGCGCCCGGCGCCGGCGGCTATCCGGCTGACCCGCTGGTGGATGAAGTGCGCAGCCTCACCTGGAACCACCGCGCGAAAGTATTTCTCGGCGGCGGCGGTATTCGCAATCAATATCACGGCGCCGCGCAAGGGTTTTATGAACTCGACGGCAACTCGCCGCTGACGCCGCAAATCAACCTGTCGCTGCGGCAAGACACAGCTCTGGTAAATCCTGACAACCCCAACCTCACGTTATTACAAATGTGCGGCGTCGGCGCCATTGTGAACGATTCGCGCCGATTACCGTTAGAGTACGAATGGCGACTGCCGTTTTTATATCTCTCTCAGACGCCGCCCATTCGCGCCCGCGCAACCCGCGATGTGTTCCAAACCGATTTAGAAACGCAGCGCGAACTGTTGGCGCTGCAATCGTTCCCCTACAACGATGTAGTTCTTGTTGAAACGGATGACGCGACAAACGCGAAGCCAGTCCCGGCGCAAGACGCCGTCTTTTGCAAACCGTTTCTGCTCGCCAGCGCGTCCGCCAACGCGGTCAAGCATGGCGCCTATCTCATCATCAACGGCGAGAATGTGTTTGACGAACTGGTCCCGCCGGATGATTCCGCAGCGGGTTATTATTTTGCGGTGGCGCACCCAAAAACCGGCATGATCGAAAAGAAGGGCTATTTCAACTTGATGTTCAGCATCAGCGTGCCCGGTTACCCCGAGCATGAACGGATGGCGAATTTTATCGAATCCGTGCCGGAAGGGCGCATCGTGTTCGCCGCCGTGCGCGATAACGCCAGCGACCATTTACTCGCTCAAGGCCTGGGCGTGTTCCGCGCCATTGGCGCTTCGGTGGATGTACGAACCACGTTTCGCCTCGCTCACGCTGTGGTCGGCGTCAAAGGGGCGCCGCTGGGTTCCGCCCTGGAAGTCGCGTCCGCTACCGAAGCGCTCGTGCTTCAATCCAACAAAAAAATGTATATCAGCGGCAGTAAATCGCAACAGCCCAAGCCCGACTGGATCGCGACAGGCACTTTCGCCGAAGACTGGTACCGGTTATTTGAAGACATCCATGATACGCGTTTTGCTCCCTGGAAATACGCGGGCGTGGTACCTCCGGCCACAGAAACGCCGCCCATTGTCGCGCCGATGGTTGTGTTTTCATCCATCCAACCCTGGGAGTCGCTCGACGGTGACATGCAGGTCGGCAAGGCGGGCATTCTCATCGGCGGCGTTGACCATTCGCTGAACAAACGCGGCTATAACCTGGTCGCCTACAACGCGGGCGCGCAGAAGGTTATTGCCTCAGAGAATTTTGACTTGGCGGATGATCTTGATTTAAATAATCCGCAAAATTCTTACGTCAAAGACCCGCCTGCGGAAAATATCCGTATGCGCGAATTCATCGAGGACGCGCCCGACGGGACGTACATTCTCGGCGCGCTCTGCGGCGAAGGGACGGATTTATTGTTACGGAAAACGGTTGATCTGTTGCGTGAAAATGGCTCGCAGTTTGAATATCATCTCGAACCTGACAGCCGAAAACACCTGTCTCACGCGTTCGTCATGATTAAAGGAACCACGCAATGCTCAGAAACATTTCAATGGCAGGGGCCGGATTCAATCGCCTTCACCCGCTACCCCAACGGCCCGGCGTTGACGCGAACCGACTTCATTCAGCCGCGTGAACAAAACATACCCGCAGACCCGGTCAAAGAATTATTTGAGAAGACCTACGACCCGGCGGCGAACGATGCTTCCGTTGCTCAAGTGTGGCTGGTGGATGAGCCAACCCCCAACCGCCTGCTGGCCTCCGGCAGTTCGGAATCAGGCGGGACGGTTCTATTTGGCGAAATCGCCTATCCCGGTTGGAAGGCGTACGTCGATGGGCGCCCGCAGCCGATTCAACGGATCAATTACTTTTTCCGGGGCGTCAAAGTCGAAGCGGGGGCGCACCAGATCGAACTGGTGTATCAACCCGCGAGTTTTATCTTAGGAGCGGTCGTTTCGTTAATCGCAGCCATCGCGACTCTGATTTGGGGCTGGTTGATTTTTCGGTCGAACAGGTCGCGCGACGCATCAATGTAATGTGGGGCGATGAAGACAACGATGAACCGATTTGGCGACATCTTTTTGAAGCACGGGTTTTAATAAAACATCAGCAATCTCGACATCGGCAATCATCCGTTCATGTTCAGGACCAACATACCCCGTACAAAGAACCACAGGAACATCCTCTCGGATTTGAGCGATTTCCTGCGCGACCTCAATGCCCGACCGATGCGGCATCGACATATCGGTAATCACCATGTCATACGAACGGGGGTTTGCCTTGAACGCCTCAAGCGCTTCGCGGCATGAAACAAAGCCCTCCACTCGATAGCCCAATTGCGATAACGAAAGTTTTAGCATTTCGACAATAGGCCATTCATCATCAACAATCATAATGGTTTCGCCAGCGCCTACCGGCAACAACGGTTCGCTGTGTTGTGGATTTTCAGCCTTATTTGGCAATAACGGGAAAGACGCGGTCACGGTTGTCCCGCCTCCGACTTCACTTTGGATATCAATGAATCCGTGATGGTCTTTCACAATGCCATGCACCACCGACAACCCCAACCCGGTACCGTCGCCTTTTTTCTTGGTGGTGAAATACGGCTCAAAGACGCGTTCCATCGTTTGCTCGTCCATGCCCACGCCAGTGTCGCTGACTTTTAAGACGCAATAGCGTTCTTCACCCGGCGTCGAATTTCGCTCCGTCGTTTGAGTAATGGGCGCCGGTTCGCATTTCATCGTGACCGACAACACGCCGCCGCGGTCGCGCATGGCATGATAGGCGTTGGTGCACAGGTTCATCATCACTTGGTGCATCTGAGTCGGATCGCCAAAAATACAAATATCATCCGACTCGATCTCACTGAGGATTGTAATATTTTTGGGGATCGAAGCGCTGAGCAACTTCAAGGCTTCTTTTAGGATTGGGCTTAAGTGGATAGATTGTTTTTCCTGCTCGGTTTGGCGGCTAAACGAAAGAATCTGGTTGATTAATTCTTTGGCGCGCATACTGGCTTTAATGATGTTCGACTGTTGGTTATACAGTTCCCCCCCTTGCGGCAACTGAGACCGCACCAGTTCCGCATAGCCCATCGTAGCCATCAGAATATTGTTAAAATCATGCGCGATGCCGCCGGCGAGCGAACCAATCGCTTCCATCTTTTGCGATTGGCGCAGGTGTTGTTCTAACTGCTTTTTCTCTGTTACGTCGCGTTTCACGGCAACGTAATTTACGATGGTTCCATACGAGTCAACCACTGGAGACAAGGTGGCTTCTTCTTCAAAAAGTTCTCCGGTTTTGCTTTTATTAATCAAAACGCCGGTCCAGACTTTCCCTGCCGTTAATGTCTTCCACATCTCCTCATAAAAGCCGCAGTCATGTTTTCCACTTTTTAGTACTCTCGGGTTTTGGCCTAATGCTTCAGCGCGCGTATACCCTGTCACCTGCTCAAAATACGGGTTAACATAAATAATACGCCCTGCGCTGTCAGTAATCACAATGCTTTCGGCGGCTTGCTCAATCGCGGTTTCGAGCAGGATTCGGTCTTTCTCCTGCGAAATCAGCTGGGTAATATCCTGAAGCAGACCGATGGAACCGATCACGATTCCTTGGTCGTTCTTAATTTGAACGGCGGAGTCAGACAACCAGCGCTCTTCACCCGTCCTGGTTTCGGCCCGGTAGTGCGCATGCCAGTGAGTTTCTTTGCCAGTTTTCACGGCCTCGACCGCTTCTAGAGCGGGCGTGGCTTTTAAGTCGTCTAACAAAAACAGTTCTTTCTCACACCGCTCCCACGCATCACGTGAAAACTCACTGGCCTCATAGCCTAATAATTTTTTGATGCCTGATCCAACAAAATCATAGTCATCCCGTTCGTAATTCAGGTAATAGGGGACGCAGCCAGCCAGCTCGATAGCGTCACGATAAATTTTTTCGCGCTCGACCAGTTTTTGCTGGCTCTTGCGCAATTCCGCCTCCGCAAACATCCGGTCGCTGATGTCACGGGCGAATTCAACGACGCATTGCTTACCGTCCAACTGGATCGGATACGCATGGAACTCAAACATTTTTTCAGCCGGTTCGCTGTCATCGCCGTTCACGTTCCGTTCAACAAACGGGTGGCTGAAATAAAAATGATCACGTTTTTTTTGTATCACTTCCTGGACAGAGCAATCTACACAGCAAGGAGATGAGCGGTTGCAAAATGCTTCATAACATTTTTTGCCGACGCAGCCTTTATACAGTTTTTCTACATTTTGACTGACAAAGACGATATTAAAATCTTCGTCCGTTACTGCAATGCGGTCAGGAGTATGAGAGAGAATTGAAAACAACTTGTCGCGTTCATCAGATAATGAACGCTCATACCGGCGTAGGTCCCCGATGGCCCGGTTCACATATAAGCCCGAAACAAAGAGTACAATGATGCCGACATGTAGCATCATCAAGGAATCATGTAATACGAGGCCCTCGAATACCGCCTGCATAAATAGAAAGCAGCCGATGTATGAAATCGCGGTAACGGCGTAAAAGGTATTGCGGCGAAAATGGTAAGCGCTGTATAAAATTGGTAAAGCAATAATCGCAAGCATTTCATCAGAAATGCTTGCGGAAAAGAATCGCCAAAGAATATAGACGACAGAACAATAAAGAATACTGGAAAGAATATAGATAATGAGAAAGCGGATTTCACGACGGGAAAATAACGGAAAGTTTGACATCATGCTTTTTCACCACGCAGTTGTACATACAAGTATAACAGATGCATGAAAAAGCAGAAGGAATTGCTTGCACTCCAACTTACAAGCAAATGCTCATATTTGAAACGAGACGCTCATTAAGCAATGAGCGCCGAAGCTTTTGACTGCACAAACGCTTCAATTCGCTTGGCGGCCAAGTCGGGAGAGATTCCATGGTCGGCGAATACCACTTTGCGGGGGCCATGTTCAACGACCTCATCGCGAATCGCCAACCGCAGCAATGGAATGTTTTCTAATCCATTGTCGTGCAGCGCTTCTGAAACCGCCGCGCCAAACCCGCCCGCGATGGTGTGGTCTTCATAACTCACGAAATGATGATGGTCTTTCGCCATTTCTTTCAACATTTCAACATCAATGGGTTTGGCGAACCGCATATTCACGATGGTCGGGTTAATGCCGCTTTTTTGAAGATGCTCAGCGACATGGTCAGCCATGTTGACCATGAAGCCATAGGCAAGAATCGCAACCTCTGAGCCTTCATGGACCACTTCGCCTTTACCAATCGGCAAGGGCTCTTCTTCGGTTGACCATTCAACGCCCTGACCGTTTTCACGCGGATAACGCACGGCAAAAGGCCCGTTATGATTGAGGCCCGTCCAGAGCAGCTGTGAAAGTTCTTTTTCATTCGACGCCGCCGACACCACCATATTGGGAAACGTGCGCAAATACGCAATGTCATACAAGCCCTGGTGAGTCGCGCCGTCGTCGCCCACCACGCCGCCGCGGTCTAAGGCAAAGATCACGGGCAGGTTCTGGATGCACACATCATGGTAAATCTGATCGTAAGCGCGTTGTAAGAAGGTGGAATAAATCGCCGCGACCGGGCGAATGCCCTCACAGGCCATGCCCGCCGCTAAGAGAATCGCATGTTGTTCAGCGATGCCAACGTCGAAGAATTTGTCGGGCGCATGTTCTTGCAGCGCCGAGAGCCCGGTGCCGCCTGGCATGGCTGCGGTGATGCCGACCACGCGCGGGTCCTTGTCAACCATTTTGCAAATCACGTCGCTAAACACCTTGGTATAGGCGGGAGGCGAGGGCTTTTCGGTCGTCGATTTTTTCGCCGACGGCTTGCCGGTATCAATGTCAAACGGCTTGGCGCCGTGCCACATCGCCGGGTCGCTAGCGGCGTATTTATAGCCGTGGCCTTTTTCGGTGATGATGTGCAGCAACTTCGGCCCAGGCAATTTTTTGATGCCCTTGAAGGTTTCTTCTAATAAGTGAACGTCATGCCCGTTGATTGGCCCGAAGTAACGGAAACCGAGTTCCTCAAAAAACACGCCGGGAACAATCAACGACTTGATGCTCTCCTGCACCTTTTTGATGCGGGTGCGGATGGCGTCGCCCAGGCTTTTTTCGATGACCTTATCAATATCGCCCTGAATTTTGTTGTAGTAATAGCTGCTGATGATGCGGTTGAGATAATGTGAGATGCCGCCCACGTTGGGGGCAATCGACATGTCGTTATCGTTGAGAATGACGAGAATATCCGAGTCGAGGTGTCCGGCGTGATCGAGGCCTTCATACGCCACGCCGCCAGTCAGGCCGCCGTCGCCGATGATGGCGACCACTTTATTGTCGCCGCCCTTTAAATCGCGCGCCGTCGCCATGCCCAATGCGGCTGAGATCGACGTACTGGCGTGGCCCACGCCAAAGGCGTCGTGGGGGTTCTCGTAGCGGCGGGGGAACCCGCTCAGCCCTTCATATTGGCGAATGGTATGAAACTCATCGCGGCGCCCGGTCAACAGTTTGTGCGGATAGGATTGGTGTCCGACGTCCCACACCATTTTATCTTTGGGGCTGTCATAGACCCGGTGCAGCGCGATGGTGAGTTCAACGGCCCCTAAATTGGGCGCAAGGTGTCCGCCTTTTTGACTGACAACATCAATAATCTGTTGGCGGATGTCCTCCGCAAGCAACTCCAATTCGTTGGAGTCTAACGTCTTTAGATCCTCTGGACCGTTGATGCGTTCAAGAACCATTCGTTCTTTACCTAAACCTTTACCTTTATCGTTTTCGCCGAATCTAATAGTATGACTGCATCATCTATCGAGAGAAAGTGCTAGCTCTCGCGCTCGACCAACTCATTGGTGATGTCAATTAACACAGTCGCCCGGTCGCCTTCCGGTTCTAACAGTGAAAGGATGTCGTTTTTGAGCGATTGGACGCGCCCGCGCGACTTTTCGAGACCGATCAAAGCCGGATAGGTCAGTTTACCATGTTTTTCGTCTGCTCCGGCTTCTTTTCCGAGCGCTTCCGTATCACCGACCACATCCAAGATATCGTCAACCACTTGAAAGATCAAACCAAGTTTTTCGCCGACTTCTTTTAATATACGACAATCGCGCTCATTGCCTTTCACCATGTGGGCGCCCATGGTCAATCCGGCGCGAATCAGGGCCGCCGTTTTGTGCATGTGAATATATTCTAGAATTTGTTCATCGCCGGGTTTGTTCTCATATTCCAAATCAACCACCTGGCCCGCGACCATGCCGGGATATCCACAAGCGACCGCCAGCTCACGCGCTACATAGTAACTACGTTCGGCGAAGCATTCGGGAACACTGGCGAGCAATTGAAACGCCAAGGTGTGAAGCGCGTCGGCGGACAGCACCGCCATCGCCTCGCCAAACACCTTGTGCGAGGTCGGGCGCCCGCGCCGCAGGTCGTCGTCATCCATGCAAGGCAAGTCGTCATGGACCAGCGAATAGGTGTGAACCATTTCGATCGCGCAGGCCGAAACCAGCAGCGCTTCTTTCAATTCGCCGTCAACGCCGTCCCAGTAATTTCCAGCGTAGAGGTTCTCGCCGGAGACGCCCCGGCAAAAATCCGCTCCGATTAAAACCAGTAGCGGACGGATGCGTTTGCCGCCCGCTTCGAGCGGATAGCGCATGGCCTCGTTGAGTTTTGCAGCCACGCCGTCCGGCTTAGGCAACAGTTTCCACAATATGTCTTCGATCTCAATGCGACGTTGTTTGAGATAGGTTTTACACTGCGATTGGTCTTGTTTGGCGGCGCTCACGGCCATTTACTTCCTTTCCTTGTTGCTAACCGGGGCGACGATCATTCCTGATCGTCAAACGGCTCTTCGCTCCAGGTCTCACCTTGTTGTTCTTCTGTCAATTTATTTACGCGGGTCTCGACTTGATTCAGCCGTTCCGAGCATTTTTGAATGAGTTCCATGCCTTCGATAAACGATTTTTCCATGGCTTCGAGCGACAGGCCGCCCTCGTCGAATTCTTCGATGATGGTTTCGAGCCGCGCCATGCCTTTTTCGTAATCGAAAGGCTTGTCAGTTTTTTTCGTCATTGATCTCGACCTCTTTGACCTCGGCGCCAAGCGCGCCGTTCGCCATCTGCACCCGAATGCGTTCGCCGGGCTGTACTTCATTGGCGCGTAACACCGGGGTTCCATCTTGGCGGCGGCAGATACTATAGCCGCGTTCCATCATTTTATGCGGGTCATAGCTGCGCAAAAAGCCGGACAGCGTTTCGAGCGACTGGCGCTTTAATGCAAAACCATGGCGAAACACGCGTTGTAACGATGCGCGGCGGTCTTGCAGCGCCGCGCGTTTTTGTTGGATGGTCGATGTCATCCATTGTTGAAAGCGCTCTGCGCGGTCATCAAGACGCTGGCGCTCTTGAAACACCATCGCGCGGGGATGTCGTGTTTTCACTGCGTCACGCATGGCCTTGAGCCGTCCGCGTTCGCTTTGCAGCGCATTGGAAGCGTTTCGCAACAAGCGTTCGCGCGCGAGTTGCAGGCGCCCGCGATGGACGTCATAGATATCACATAAAACCTGCGCCGCCGCCGTTGGGGTCGCCGCGCGATAGTCCGCAGTGAAATCGGCGATACTGAAATCAATTTCATGCCCGACGCCGCTTATGATTGGAACCTTGGAAGCGGATATCGCTTTTGCGACGATTTCTTCATTGAAGGACCACAAATCTTCTAGACTGCCGCCGCCGCGTATCAGCGCAATCATATCGAAGCGCCCGCTTTGGTTGACCGCCTTAATCATGGCGGCGATTTCTTGCGCGGCTTCGGTCCCCTGTACGCGCACCGGACACACCGTCGCTTCAATCGGACATCGCGACAGCCGCAGGGTTCGGATAAAGTCTCGCACCGCCGCGCCCGTGGGCGAAGTAATCACCGCAACGCGTTTTGGCCAGTCGGGCAGCGACTGCTTGCGATCCGGGTCAAACAGCCCTTCATCGGCGAGGCGGCGTTTGAGCGCTTCAAAGGCTTGCTGCAAGGCGCCCACGCCCGCCAGGCGGATCGAATTGACCACCAGCTGATATTGTCCGCGCGGCGGATAAAGCGTAATCGACCCGCCCGTCACCACTTCGCGTCCATCATGAAGATCAAGCCCGCTCCAGCGCGAGGCGGTGCTGCGCCAGGCGACGCAAGAGAGCACCGCGTTTTTGTCTTTCAGATTAAAATACACATGCCCGGACGGCGCTTTTTTGAAGTTGGAAATCTCGCCCTGCACCTGCACCCACTCGTAGCGTTCTTCCAGCGACTGACGAATTTCGTCCGTCAATTCAGACACTGACAACGGCGGGCGCATGGGCGCTTCCTGGTTCATCAGGCGTGCTCCGTGTCGGGCAGTGCGCCGTTGGTTTGAATGCGCTCGATCTTAATGGCGCACCCGGTTTCTTTATTCACTTTGACCAGAACGCCCATGATTTTCACATTATCTTTGGCGATACGAAACGGTTGGCGGATACCGGACACAAAACTGGTCACCGCCGTGTCGATGTCCATACCAATAACCGAATCATGCGAACCGGTCATGCCCGCATCGGTGATGAAAGCGGTGCCGTTGGGCAGAATGCGTTCATCGGCGGTTTGTACGTGGGTATGCGTGCCGACGATGGCGCTATAGCGTCCGTCCATGCGCCACGCCATCGCGATTTTCTCGGAGGTCGATTCGCCGTGCAGATCCATAAAAAATACTTTGTGCGAACCATATTGATCGTACACTTCATCGGCGGCGTGAAACGGACAATTGATGGGGTTCATAAACAAGCGGCACAAAAACTGCGCAATCACTACCGGCGTTCCGTCGGAAGCTTTCACCACCGTCGCGCCGCGCCCGGGCGTTCCCTCCGGGTAATTGGCGGGCCGCACGATGCGCTTGTCATGGTCGATGAACGAAAAGATCGAGCGGTTGTCCCACGAGTGGTTGCCCAGGGTGATCGCGTCCACGCCGCTATCGTAAAATTGCTGCGCGACGTCGTAGGTCAGCCCTTTGCCTCCAGCGGAATTTTCTCCGTTGGCGATACACAAATGGACGCCGTGCTGCGACCGTAATTGAGGCAATCGGCGGGCCAGGACTTCGCGCCCCGGCCGGCCAAATACGTCTCCAATAAACAGAATATTCAGGGCATTCCCGTTATCATCTGCACTCACGCGCATCTCCTAATCAATCGAGCGGCCATCCTAACGTGCATAGGCCACCGAGCGCGTTTCACGAATCACCGTCACTTTAATGTGGCCCGGATAATCCATTTCATCTTCGATTTTCTTAGAAATGTCATACGCCATTTTGACCGAACCCTGGTCGTCAATTTCATCCGGCAGCGCAACAACGCGCACTTCGCGTCCGGCTTGAATCGCGAAGCATTTTTCCACGCCGGTGAATGAGGTAACGATGCTTTCGAGTTTTTCTAAGCGCTTGACGTAATGGTCGATGGTTTCGCGGCGGGCGCCGGGGCGCGCGGCGGAAATCGAGTCAGCAACCAGGACGAGGATCGCTTCAGCGGTTTCAAACTCCACGTCTTCGTGGTGGGCCGCGACCGCGTTCACGACTTCAGGCCGTTCGCCGAATTTGCGGCAGATGTCCGCGCCAATCGAGGCGTGAGTGCCGTCGCGTTCAAAGTCGACCGCCTTGCCCAAATCGTGCAGCAACGCGCCGCGCTTGGCGATTTCGGTATTGAGGCCGAGTTCCTCTGCCAGCGCCGTCGCCATAAAGGCGCATTCGCGGGCGTGATAGAGTTGGTTTTGTCCGTATGAATAGCGGTATTTCAGGCGTCCTAGCACTTTCACGATTTCTGGGTTCATATCGAGAATGCCTAAGTCAAAGAGAACGCGCTCTGCGGCTTCGCGCATGTCTTCTTCCATATCTTTCATGACTTTTTCGTAGACTTCTTCGATGCGGCCCGGGTGGATGCGTCCGTCGGCGATGAGTTTTTCCAGCGTCTGGCGGGCGGCTTCGCGGCGGATGGGGTCAAAAGCCGACATGACCACGGTGTCGGGCGTATCGTCGATAATCAGGTTCACGCCGGTGATGGTTTCAAAGGCGCGGATATTGCGTCCTTCACGGCCAATGATGCGGCCTTTGATTTCGTCTGACGGCAGCGCGACGGTTGATACGGTGGTTTCGTTGACCACTTCGGTGCAGCCGCGCTGCATGGTTTCGACAACAATCCGGGCCGCCTCGCGCGACGCATTGGCTTTGGCGTCATCAAGAATCTCTTTGATGATGCGCGCCGCGTCGCGGCGAACGTCCGACTCCAGTGATTTCAACAGCAAGTCTTTGGCTTGTTCTGAGGTCAATCCTGAAATGCGCTCCAAGTGGGTGCGTTCTTCATGGATGAGTTGATCGAGTTCAGTTTCTTTCTTTTCGAGGTCTTTATCTTTCTTTTCTAAACGAACGGAGAGTTCCTGTGTTTCTTTTTCGCGTTTTTCAATTTGACCGCTGCGTTCTTCGACTTGCGTTTCACGACGGTCAAGTTTTTTCTCAATCTCGTTGAGTTCTTTCGTGCGTTTGCGTTCTTCTTCTTCCATGCGGGTCTTGTCGCGAAGCATCTGCTCTTTGGCTTCAAACGCAGCTTCCTGACGGATCGTCGCCGCTTCTTTTTGCGCTTCTTCCCGGATACGGGCCCCCAATTGTTCCAGACTGCCAATTTCTTTGGCGATCATCGATTTATTCAGAACGAAGCCGATAATCAAACCGACTAGCAGCCCCACTACAGCAAGAATATATTCCATGGTATTGATACATCCTTTCTATCTATGTCATCACGCGCAAATCATTGCGCGTTGTTTACAAGAATTGCGCACCGCCGCTAACGCAGCAGGGAGCGCATTGGAAATTTCGCCCGCCGCCAATGACTCCGCGCCGGATTCTTCAACGATAATGTCCGCTGCCAACCCATGCAGGTAAGCGCCGCAGGCCGCAGCATTTTGAGGCGCCAGTCCATTCGCTAACAAAGCGCCGATCATGCCCGCGAGAGTGTCGCCCATGCCGCCCGACGCCATCGCGGGATTGCCGGTGGGATTCACCAAATGCGGCTCGCCCGCCTTTGCGACAAGCGTCTTGGGGCCTTTGAGCGCGACCACCCCATTGCCGACAGCGAGTTTCTGTGCAGCGCCCCAACGGTCGGTTTGTACATCCGCAGTGGAACACTCCAACAGCCGCGCCGCTTCGCCGGGATGCGGCGTAATCACCCAGGGCGCAGCCCGCGCCTGGAGATCACTCAACGAAAGAGCGAACAGCCCGTCGCCGTCGATCAACAACGGTTGCTTGATTTCTCGACACGCCCGTTTCACCAACGCTTGCGTACTTTCGTCGCGTCCCAATCCAGGGCCAATCACCACCGCATCAAAGCGGGCAAAGTCAATTTGATCGAACGCCGTCTGCGAAAACGCGCCGCTGGCGGTTTCATCCACTGGCAAAGTCATCATTTCCCAAACGCCGTTTGCATACAGCGGCAGCAAAGACGCCGGACACGCAGCCGTCACCAGCCCCGCGCCCATTTTGACCGCCGCCCTGGCGCACAACAGCGCCGCGCCAGTCATGCCGCGCGAACCCGCGATGGTCAACACATGGCCTTTAGAGCCTTTATGAGACGAACGCCCCGGTTGCAGCAGCCAATCATCAATTTGGCGAGGTTGCAGCAACTCCGCGCAAGATTCAGCGGCTTGCATCAAATCAAGCGGAAAACCGATATCGAGAACTTCGAGCGATTGATAATAATTCAGCCCCGGCGGCAAGACATGCCCCACCTTGGGCAAGCCCATGGTGTAGACCGCGTCAGCGTATACGGCGTCGCCTGCGACCGCGCCGCTGTCGGCGTCCACACCGGAACACACATCAACGGCGGCGACCCAACAGTGCTTCGCCCGCGCATTCATCGCCTGCACCGCCTTGGCGAACAAGCCGCGCGGCGCGCCAGACGCCCCCGTACCAAGCAGGGCGTCCACCCAGACTTGAGCGCGACAGGCCGTCTCAAGAAATGCGTCTAAATCGGCCTCAGTTTCACACTCATAAACGCAAACACCGCATTCGAGGGCGCGTTGATATTCTTTTTGGGCGTCGCCCTTGAGAGCGGCGCCGCTTGCCAATAGCGCAACTTGAGGCGAATAGCCTTCTTTATGTAAAATTCGGGAAATGACGAACCCATCGCCGCCGTTGTTGCCGCGTCCGCACAAAATGGCAGAGTCGAATAATTGGCTGGTAGGAACAGACGCAAGAATGCGGCGGGCGACGCTTTCCCCCGCGCGGTTCATTAATTGTTGACCGGGCACACCGCGATCTTCGATTGAGATACGATCAATCTCAGCCATCGCGCGGCCAGTCACAATGCGTAACGGATACGGGGCAAATACCATTATCAGCTCATGGGCAAGAGCGATGTCCCACGGCTGAGAAAGAGAGCGTTACCTTAAACAAACAGGCTTCTTATGTCGCGTTGTCGTCTTCAACGTCACGATAAAAGAAATCGTGAAGAAAGACCAAAAGCGCGACCACTAAAAAACCCTTCCATAAGGTATCGAAAAAGAAATCGACGGCGATTTTCTCAAATTTTAAGTCATCGAGTCCGCTGTTGCCTAAAAACTTCATCGTCACGAATTTTTGCAAATATGCGAATGCAACAAAAAAGATTGAGACGACGATGTAGTCATAAAAATAAAAACGCCGATGCACCACGCCCTTTTTCTCAACTTCTTGAGGACGCGCTACAGACGCTGGCGGCGGTGTTTCCGTCGTTTTTCGGCTTTTCTTTCCACGTGCCATTTTACAAAGCCCTTGTGTTTGTGTGTATTGTAAGTCCAGATAAATCTATTTGGGAAGGGCGGGAAGCCCTGATTCAATCGAACGAATACGTTTCACGCCTGCTCCCTAAAAACGTCTTACAAACCAAAAAGTCTCGGTCTCGTCATTTTTTACGTCAATTTTTGATACAAACATAGAAATTCGGTGAATCAACTTTAAATTTAATATTTTTATAATTTTTGTAATGAATCTAGATATGTCTTGACTTCATAGGCGATTGGGTGAACCAGGCGCCCCTTGTCTTGAACCGACTTAATTTTTGAATCAGACACCAATCGTAAGCCAGCCAGCGGGTCTTTTCGAGTGGTTTCTAAATAGTCTTCGCGAAAATCAAAATACGAGCGCCCCGGTTCCAGATAATCCGACAGATACACGATCCAACCCAGCGGGGTCAAATTGGGGTGTCCGGTTGGATGATAGGCCACTGCCATCAAGACGCCATAGTCGCCAATATTAAATGTATTTTTCATCATCAGGGCGCCATGCGGCGCATGGGCTAAAGTCGGCAAGCGCATCAATTCCTTGCCGTAGACCACCCGTCCGTTGGTGGGCAGGGCCGCCCGCTGTTCTTTGTTGAGTTCTTTGGCGCAATCGTGAAAGAGCGCCGCCCAGGCCAAATGCGTACGGTCAATCTTAAATTGGCCCCATGCGTCCGCCAGGTCAAACGCGGTTTCCATCACGCCAAGGCAATGCTCATAGCGCTTTTCAGAAATACACGTTTTGAGATGGGCGACGGCGTCAGACGGTAATAAATCAATCACGGTGGCGGTTACTACTCCAAACGGTGAATTTTGTCCAAGAGGGCTTGCTGAAAGTCCGGCGTAAACTCAAATGGATAATCAGGACCTGCGTCGAGCGCCTGTCGCCAGGCCTGCAATGCTTTTTCCGTCATTCCCTTTTTTGCGTACGCATCGCCCAAGTGATCGAGAATGATGGGATGGTCTTCTTCTATTTTGGCGGCGCGTTCGAGTTGGTCAATCGCTTCGTCATACTTTTCTAAACGAAAATAGGCCCAACCCAGACTATCGATATAATTTCCGTTATTGGGCTGAATATGCAGCGCCTTTTCGATCAGCCCCAGCCCTTCTTCGACTTTCAGGCTGCGGTCGGCGAAGGTGTAGCCTAAATAGTTATACGCCTCGGGGTCGCCAGGAAAGCGCTCGATGAGTTCGCGCATGACGGTTTCTACATCTCCCAGGCGGTCTTGTTTATCATAAACATACGCGAGTTGAAAGCTCGCCTGACGATGTTGAGATGACGAAATATCCAACAACGGCAAGGCTTTTAAGTACGCTTGCCCCGCCTCCGACCACTCCTCGCGGTCAGAATGCGCCAGCCCCAGCCCCCGCCAGACCGACGGTTGATTGGGGAACGCCAAGGTCGCGCTCATCATGGCGCTGAGCAAGTCCGACGACAGATTTAAGCGCAGCAAGGCATGACGCAAATAAGAGCGATATTGAAATTGTTCCAACAAAAGCAGCACCCGGGTTTCATTCTCTGCAATCGTCGCCTGACGCAGTTGCTTAATTAACGATGATAGATAGCCGCGCAATTCGTTGTCGTAACCCAAATAATTGGCAACCGCCGCTTGTGAGAACACCAGACGGACGGGTTCGGGATTTGACGCGGCGGCTTGGTTGAGAATTTCATACAGGCGGGGGAGCAACCCATGCGTCTCGAGCGTCTTAAATGAATTGCGATGAATCAGGTCTAGTAAAAATGAATTGACATTGCGCTCGTTGGCTTGCGCCAGTGCGCGTTCAAATCCACTCAAAAAGCGCTGATAGGCCTCTTCGTTGCGGTCGGCGGTTTGCAAAATTTCGAGTTGAAGCCGATTGAGGCGATAGTCGGCGGGTTTTTGTTTGACGGCCGCTTCGGTCTGCTCGACGGCGGCGTCGGTATCGCCCATTTTGACGGCAATCAGCGCCAGATTGCGCGACGCATCCAGGTCGTCTGCGTCTAACTCTTTAATTCTCTTGTATTGAAACGACGCTTCGCGCCATGATTCACGCTGAAAATAGAGCAACCCCAGCAAGCGGCGGATGCGCAGTTCTTCATTGGCGCCGTCAACCAGATTCAACGCATTCAAAAACGCTTCAATGGCGGCGTCTGCGTTGCCGATCAGGCTGTTGAGTTCGCCAATCTTCACATGCGCGTCATAGTAGTCAGGCAAGAGTTCCGCAATGCGGTTATATTCGGTCAGCGCGTCCGGGAAGCGCCGAACCCGCGAATACAACAACGCGGCGCGGTAGCGATATTCCAGCTCGCGGGCGGGATCGAACTCAATCAGTTGGTGGTATAGTTTCGCCGAGTCATCAAAACGGCGGGCGCGTTCATACACGTTCGACAGTTCAAATAGCGCTTCGAGATCGCGGGGTGAATCCTGCAAAATGATCTGGTAATGTTCAATCGAACGCGCCCAATCTTTTTTTTCGGCGTAACTCAACGCCAAAACGCGATGTAAGTCGAGATCGTCCGGCGATTCGAGCAGCCGGGCTTCCGCCACATGGATGGCCTCATCGACTTTACCGCTTTTCAGCAGGGCTTCGCCCGCGCGGGCGCCGAGGTAGTCTGATTTGGGTTGAAGTTCGCGGGCCTTGCTATAGGCTTCGCCAGCCTCCGCAAATTTATTTTTTTCTTCCAGCATTGCGGCTTCAAGCAGGGCCTCGTACAGTTTGCGGCGGTCATCGTAAGTAATCTGCGGCGCAGGAGTCACGGTCGGCTGCGGCGTAGGCGTCGCAGTCAATGTAGGCGCGGTGATTGGCGTCGTAGTTGGGTTTTCAATCTGTTGATTGGCGACTTCACGCTGAGATTCTTCAGGCGCGATACAGCCCGTGATGAAAACGCATGCCAACGCTAGCCAAACAAATGAACGCATCATTAGATTCCTTCAAACCAAAAGCGACGTATCACTGTATTAAACGAACGCGCGTTTAAATTGTCTTGCTGGCGCCACCCAAATTAATTACCATTTTTTAACAATTTGACCGTTTGTTGCGAAACGCATGGGTACAACTCTGCTCGCTTCAGTGCGGGCTTTCAGGCCCTGATGCACAGGCGCTCCCAGAATTGCACCCATGCCAACGTTGGTTTATCTAAATGTGATATGCTTAATTCTCTATTCAAAAACGATTGATAACGAGATGGCTTCTCGACAGATTGTATTCTCAACAATCTCAGCCGGGCGGCCAGCGCATAAAGCGCCCCGCCAACAAGTGGCAATGAAGATGGTAGACCGTTTGTCCGCCATTATCGCCGGAATTGATCACCAGCCGATAGCCTTCGTCATAAACGCCGCGTTTTTTGGCGATGGCAGCCGCCGCCTGATTGATCGCCTGCAGCAGATCGCCCTCATCGTCAGGGATATCCCCCACACGCGGAATATGTTTGCGGGGAATAATAAGAACGTGAAGCGGCGCCTGCGCGTTGATATCGTGAAAAGCGACGACGCGCTCGTCTTCATATTCGAACTCGGTTGGAATGTCCCCGGCCGCAATTTTACAAAAAATGCACTCCGGGTCATGGTCTTTCGTCATGAGTGAAATGACCTCCGGTTTTCCAAAAGGTTGATCGTAGGTAAATTCCGCCATACGAAGCCTGTACGCTTAAGAGATGGTACGACCAATCATCTTGGCGACCTTCAATGAATCCGTCTAGTCCAAACGGTTCAGGTTAAAATTTATAACTGCATTGTTGGGGCGGGCAAATCCACGCATCTTTGTTGAAGCAGGTTCCCATTCTACAGTACAGCAATATTCGAGCGAGATGGGCTTCTGATTGATGGACGGTTTTTTTCAAAATATTCCATTGGAATTTTTCGTGTTTTGCGCGGGCGTGTTTGGCGTAGCGGCGGGCAGTTTTTATCACGTCTGCGTGGTGCGCATTCCCGAAGATCAATCCATCGTCTCGCCCGGCTCGCACTGCCCGCAATGCGACACCCCGATTCATTGGTACAACAACGTCCCGGTGTTTTCTTACCTGCTGCTCGGCGGCGTATGTCCCAACTGCAAGCTGCGCATCCCGCCGCGTTATATCATTTTTGAATTGCTGTCGGCGCTGGTGTTCATGGGCGTGGTGTGGCGCTTCGGGGGGACCGCCGCGTCGCTCCCGACGGTATTTCTCTATTTATTTCTCGTCTCTGACCTTCTGATTATCTCCGGCATTGATTGGGACCATCAATACATCCCCGACGAGCTGTCGATCCCGATGAGTTTTATCGCGCTGGCGATAGGGGCCCTCGCGCAATGGACGGGCTGGTTCCCGATGGCGCTGGTGCAGACATTCCCTGACGCGCTGTTGGGGCTGGTGGTTGGCGGCGGCCTGATCTGGTCGATCCGCGCGATCGGCACCCTCATCTTTCAACAGGAAGCGATGGGCTTCGGCGACGTGAAGTTGATGGCGTTTCTGGGCGGATTTCTCGGCTGGCAAGAAGCGCTGTTGTGCATTTTTCTCGCTGCGTTTTTCGGTTCCATCGTCGGAATCAGCATGAAGCTGGCGGGCAAGTTAGAGAAATACGGCAAGATTCCCTTCGGGCCTTATCTGGCGCTGGGCGCGTATTGCTGTTTGTTGTTTGGACCCGAGATCATCGCGTGGTACACCAAACCGTTCACGATTTCGTTTTGATTTTCCTTCCCCCCCCCCACCGATCCCAATGTCATTGACTTAAGACTTTTAGCCCCCCTTATTAAGGGGGGACGGCGCTGAAAGCGCCAGGGGGGGATATCAAAACAGCACAAACAAAGCAATGCATTCAAGCAATATTTCAAGGGCTGCCGTCGCTACGCGACGCCTTGCCCTTGCCACCCAAAACCGTTCACTATTTCGTTTTAGGATTCACCTCAACGTATAGTGTGTGTCATTGCGAGCAAAGCGAAGCAATCTCGCTTTATTGATGGGTGAGATTGCCGTGTCGGCTTTTAGCCTCCTCGCAATGACACTGATGTATTTTTTATGAATTTGTTCGTACGCTATTCCGTTTTCTGATACACCCTCACATAGTCGACTTCATAGCGCGTGGGAAACGTCGTCTCTGATGGGTCGCCGCCGTTAGTCCCGCCGACGGCGAGATTTAACAATAAGTAATGCGGTTGGTGAAACGGGTTCTTCTTGGCGCTGTCTTGATTGACCGTCTTGGTCAGGTCAATTGTGTTTAGCAACTTGTCGTCGAGATAAATGTCGATACGTTCTTCGTCCCAATCCATGCGCCAGACGTGGAATTTTGACGCCCACTCAGGATCGTTAAATTTCTCCATCGGCGTCTTGCTGTCGTCCCAAATTGCCTGCCAGCGGCGCCCGCTGGCCCAGCAGGCGTTGGCGAGAACCATGCCGCGATAGTATTCCATTATGTCGATCTCGCCGCAGGCCGGCCATTCGCCCGAAACGCCCAGCATCCAGATAGCGGGCCACAGCCCCGGCTCGGTTTCAAAGCGCGCGCGAACCTCAAAGCGCCCATACTGCCAGTCGTGTTTGCCGCGCGTCAGGACGCAGGCCGAAGTGTATTCAGCGTAGGGGCGGTTGCGCCGCCAGTCGCGGCTGTTTTCGTCATAGCGCGGGTTGGATTTACGCTCGCGGCGGCCTTCGATAACCAGCAAGCCGTCTTCGCAGCGGACGTTGTCTTGCTGATACCATTGCAATTCATCGTTGCGTACAAACCCGCGCTCGTAGATCCAGTTCTCGGGATTGGGGGCGCCGTCCTGGTTAAATTCATCCGACCAGACCAGTTGGTAGCCCTCCGGCGCTTCTTGTGCGTGGGTGATTGTCGTGACGAATAATGCAATAAGAATGAGTAATGAAGTTCGGAACATAATGGTTCCCCTTTGAGATGAATGCTTCCGTATCAGCATTGTTTGATCCCCCCCCGGCGCTTCGCGCCACCCCCCTTAATAAAGGGGGCTCAAATTGCGCATCTCCATTTTTTGCAGGGCGGGCTGCTTGCGAGCACGCCCTTATCAAGAATTACGAAAAAAGCCGCCCCTCACCCCAGCCCTCTCCCAGAGGGCGAGGGGGAAAGCCGAAAACTAAATCACCCGCAAATCAATCGGGGTTTGATTGAGCACTTCGCAGCCGCCCTCGCGCACCACCGCCATGTTTTCCAGGCGGATACCGCCGATTTCAGGCGCATACACCCCCGGCTCAATGGTAATGACGTGCCCGGCCTGCAAGACGCCCTCCGCGATGTACGACAGGCGCGGCGACTCGTGAATCTCTAGCCCGACGCCATGCCCCAGCCCGTGGATGAACTGGTCTTTGCGCCCCGCCGCTTCAATCACGCGGCGCGAACTCAAATCGGCCTCTTTGCCGGTCATGCCCGCCTGGATCGCGTCCGCCGCCGCCAGGTGCGATTCGAGCACCGCCGCATACATCGAGCGCACCTCGTCCGAAGGCTCGCCGAAACACACCGTACGGGTTATATCGGAGCAATAGCCGTTAAGCAAACAGCCAAAGTCAGTCAAAACAATGTCGCCTTTTTTGAGTTTACGGTTCGACGGCTTGCCGTGCGGCAGCGAGCTGCGCTCGCCGAATAGAACCAGCGAATCGAACGATTCCTTCTCGGCGCCGCCTTTCCACATTTCGTCTTCGAGAAAATGCGCCAGCTCGCGCTCGGTGATTCCCTCTTTGAGAAAACCGAGCGATTTCAGATGCGCCTCTTCGGCGACCGCTAACGCGCGGCGCAGCGCGTCGATTTCGTCGTCGTCTTTCACCACCCGCAGCGATTCAACGATGCCGTCCTGCCCGATGTATTCTTTGGCGGGCAGTTTTTCCTGCCACTGTTGAAATTTCGAGAAGGTGCAATGCCCCGATTCAAATAAGACCCGCGCGTTCGACAGGTCGCCCAGCGCGTCAGTGGCGGCTTCGTGGTCTTTGCGCGTGCCTTGAATGACGACTTCGCAGCCTTTGACTTCCTGACGAACCTGCTGGTCATAACGCCCGTCGGTGATGAAAACCAGGCGGTCGCGCCCAACAAATAAATAGGCGTGGCTGCCAGAAAAACCACACAAATAGCGGATATTGAATAGATTGGTCACAAAAAACCAATCCGCGCCTGCTTCTTCTACTTTTCGTCGAACCGCCGCCTGCCGGGATGCGTAATCCATAGGTTTATTATCCTTACTGATTTAATAGAGCGTTTGTCATAATGATATCCGTTGCGCGCGCCCGGATCCGCCGCAGCGGACCAATGATAGAAACAGTGATGAAAACTGAATGCGGACACATTTTTAATTATCTTACTATAAGACTTTTTTTTCATTGTCTAAAGCGAATCGCTTGTCTTTGGCTTGACCTTCATTGTCGCAAGAGGAAAATAGCCATATTCATCTTTTAGGAGGAGCGCCATGGAATTTCCCGCATTACGTGCAGTGGGCGCATTGGATTTCTTTTCTGAATACGGCCAGATGATCTACAACCCGACCGGCATTTTTTACTGGACGGGACGCTCAAAAACCGAGGCGAAGATTAACGCGACCATCGGGGCGGCCAAAGGAAAAAAATCGGTTGTCTTTGACGACGGCGACGACGCACGAATCACTTTGTGCATTCCGTCCATTCAAAAGAATTTCCCTGGATTGGGCGTCGAAGAAATTTTCCCCTACGCGCCCGAAGTCGGGTTGCCGGCGTTTCGCGAGGCGTGGAAGTCGTGGATGCTGAAAAAAGCGGGCGACAACGCTGACCGCCTGGGCCGCCAAATGATGGCGCCGATGATTATGCCCGGCATCACCGGCGCACTGTCGGTGTGCCTGCGCATGTTCGTCGACCCCGGCAAACCAATCATCACGCCCGATAAGCGTTGGGAAAACTACGACAACATCTTCGACCGCAACCTCTTTCTAAAAGTCGAAGAGTTCCCGGGGTTCGACGGTCAAGACTTTAACCTGCAAGGGATGCTCGACGCCATCAACCGCGTGTGGCAAAAAGAAGACTGCGCGACCGTGGTGTTAAACTTCCCCAACAACCCGACCGGATATTGTCCGCCCAAGTCGGCGGCGCGCGAAATCGTCAATGCCATCCATGCGCTGGTCGCCAACACCAGCAAAAAATTGGTGCTTCTGCTCGACGACGCGTACGAAGGTTACATCTACGATGAAGATGCCGAACCGTGGTCGTTGTTTTACTTGTTTGAACCGCGCCCCAATTTCCTGCCGGTTAAACTCGACGGCGTCAGCAAAGAACTGTTGTGGTACGGCGCCCGCATCGGCGCGGTTACCCTCGCCCTGCCAGACGAATGGTCAAACGTCGCAGACCGCGCGGATATCGAAAAAGAAATGGAAAACAAGTTTCGCGGCATTGTACGCAACACCGTCTCGAACTGCTCGATGGTGGCGCAGTCGGCGGGCGTGAAAGCGCTGCAAAACGTCGACGCCGTGATGGCCGAACGCCAGAAGACAGTGAACGAACTCAAGCAACGCTATGACGTAATGAAGAGCGAATTGGCAAAGTTGAAAACCGATTTGCTTTCGCCCGACCCTTTCCAGGGCGGGTTTTTCTGTTTCGTAAATCTGGCGCCAAAGTCAGGGTTGAAGGCCGACGACGTATGCGACCACCTGTTGAAAACCTACCAGGTAGGAACCGTGCCGCTGGTGCGCGACGACATTAACGGAATTCGCATCGCCTTCTGCGGCGTCGAAACCTCCGACATACCCGAGTTGGTGCAAAGCCTCGAAAAAGCAGTGTTGGATTTGGCAAAGTAACAGTCGCTCATTCATAGACTTCAAAAAGGCGAGCCTTAGCTCGCCTTTTTTTTATCGTAAGTCGCAACCACTATAAATCATCTTACTTACTGTGGTCGCCGTGGTTGGAGCGCATCAGGTCGCCGTTTGAGATGATTCCATTCGATGACGAATAGGGGACGCGCGACGGCGTCCAAGTGGGGATGTCGAAATTCGGGCCGATCACTTTGCCAATCGCTACCACGCCGACATCGTCATTGCGGTCTGGGCCGAAACTATACAGCACCCACAATATGTTGAGCGGCTTGGCCCATAACGGCCAGTAATTATTCGGCGAAAACGATTTGTAATCGACGTAGGTATAGCCGTAATTCGCCTCATCCGTCGCGCCGCCGTACGCATCAGGCGCCGCTGAGTTGAACGGATCGCTGTCGGGAACACTGCTCATGTACGACACCGGCGAAGTCAACCGCGCCAACGCGCCTTTGTAGCGCCATTCGTTGTTGAGATCATGCCGAAACGGCGGGTAAGCGTTTTGGTCAAGCGCATACATTTCCAGCGCCGTGCCCAGCGCGCGCATCTCGCTTTGCGCCGCCGCCACTTTTGCGCGAATCTGCGCGTTTAAAAAATTGGGGACGGCAATCGCCGCCAGAATGCCAATGATCGCCACAACAATTAACAACTCAATTAAAGTAAATCCATTGTTCGCATGTTTCATTTGTTGATCTTTCATCATTCAAGGAATTTATCATTAGAACTAACAAGATTGGCGCCATAGAGGTGGGGGCGAATCATACATCAATAATTATAGTCTGCCGCGAATAAAATGACGACTTGAATATATGAAAAAGGCCGGGCAGTTGCGCCCGGCCTTTTGTGTTCGTTGTTCTACACGGCTTAGCAGTCGTAGTAGAGGAAGTATTCGTACGGCGTCGGGCGCAACTGGCAAGGTTCAACTTCGTTCTCGCGTTTGTAGGCAATCCAGGTTTCGATGACATCCTGGGTAAACACGTCGCCTTGGAGAAGAAACTCGTGATCTTTTTCTAACGCTTCCAGCGCGGCGTTCAATGAACCGGGAACCTGCGGAACGCCCGCGGCTTCTTCCGGCGACAAGTCGTAGATGTTCTTGTCGATCGGATCGCCTGGATCGATCTTGTTGAGGATGCCGTCCATACCCGCCATGACAATCGCCGAGAAAGCGAAATAGCCGTTGCAGGAAGGATCGGGGCAACGGAACTCGACGCGCTTGGCTTTGGGGCTGGGCGAATACATCGGGATGCGGCACGCCGCGGAGCGGTTGCGCTGTGAATAGGCCAAGTTGACCGGCGCTTCATAACCCGGAACCAAACGCTTGAAGGAGTTGGTGGTCGGGTTGGTAATCGCGATAAGCGCGTTCGCGTGTTTCAAGATACCGCCAATGTACCACAAGCATTCTTGCGAAAGGCCTGCATACTTGTCGCCCGCGAAGAGAGGCTTGTCGCCGTTCCACAAACTCGAGTGGACGTGCATGCCTGATCCGTTGTCGCCGTAAATGGGCTTCGGCATAAAGGTCGCTGTTTTGCCGTGTTTCTTAGCGACATTCTTTACGATATATTTAAAGAGCATCAAATCATCGCCCATTTTCAACAGCGGCGCAAAACGCATGTCGATTTCGCACTGGCCTGCAGTCGCCACTTCGTGGTGAAGCGCTTCGACGTTAATGCCGAGTTCGAGCATGGTTGCAGCCATTTCAGAGCGAATGTCTTGCAGGGTATCAACCGGAGAGCAGGGGAAATAGCCCTCTTTGTGGCGCACCAAGTGGCCCAGGCTGGAATCGCCGTTGGCCGAGTTCCAAATCGCTTCTTGCGAGTCGATTTCAAACATGGCGAAATTGGGTTCCTGACCGTAGCGCACGCTATCGAAAATAAAGAATTCCGCTTCAGGCCCAATAAAAACCTGGTCGGCGATGCCAGTCGATTTGACGTATTCTTCACACTTGAACGCAACATTGCGCGGGTCGCGTGTATAGCGTTCTTTGGTAATCGGGTCCAGAATCGAGCAGGTCAATGATAAAGTCGGATACTGCATGAACGGATCCACAAACGCCGTTGTGGGGTCAGGCAGAATCAACATGTCGCTCTCGTCAATTTTTTTCCAGCCGCGAATCGAAGAACCGTCAAAACCAAAACCGTCTTCAAAGGAATCTTCTTCCAAGTGGCTGCAAGGAATACTGGTATGTTGCCAAGTCCCCGGCAAATCCTGGAACTTGAAATCAACAAATTGGATCCCTTTGTCTTTGATCATCGTGATTACTTCTTTTGGAGTCATATGTCCGCTCTCCTTACAGGTGTTGAGATAAAATAGGTGACTCGGTTTGCACCGATTGTTTAATTCCGTGATCCGGTCCCTCAACCGGTTTGAGAACAACAACAATGAAAGGTATTCTTGCAGTGGAGTCTGTAGACAGTTTTCTTCGTTTCTATCAAATGTCAAATGCTGGAAAACAAAACTACGCCGCCAGGATTATCAATTTTGACGCTCAACGAATCATTACCAGGCTTAAACACTCATGTCCTGCGAGACTTCACTAAATTTTGCCTTTAACATAAAGCAGAAGCCATGCCAATAACTCAAATAAACTCAATTAATTGATTCCTATATACTTACAAAAATGTAGGATTCATGTTGATTGAGTAATCGTTTAAAAATCAATGTTGATTTTTGACCACAAGGTCAGGAACAGACATTTCTGTAAGAATATGCCTGTTGATGTCAGAACCCATATTTTATCATGATGATTTTTGTCTGATAGGTTAAGACGCCTTGATTCAAGTTTGTGAAAACGTATTGATATACAGAATTTCAAATTCGCCTCATGCAGCGCATTACCCCTGAAAGAGTAGATGTCATGCCCAAAAAACCGCCATTGGTGGCAATCGTCGGACGACCCAACGTCGGAAAATCGACCTTATTCAACCGTATTATCGGCAGCCGCGACGCCATCGTCGACGATCAACCCGGCGTGACCCGCGACTTAAAATACCGACCGACCGATTGGAACGGAAAACCCTTTGAGATAGTCGACACCGGCGGCATCTTCGGCCCCGATGATGATCCGTTTTCCAAAGCGATCCAAAATCAGATTGAACGCGCGGTGCAAGCTTGCGTCCTCATTGTGTTTGTACTCGATGGACGCGACGGCCCCACCCCGCTCGACCATGAAATTTTCAACTTGTTGCGCCGCACCCATAAACCCATTCTGTGCGCGATCAATAAGGTCGATAACCCACGCATCGAAAATGAAGTCATCGCTTCGTTTTTTGAACTGGGCGCGGACGCCTTTCTGCCGGTCTCATCAACCCACGGTTTGGGCGTCGGCGACCTGCTCGATGAAATCGTAAAACGCATTCCCGACAATACGGCCCAATTTGAAGACGACCCGCCAGGCATCGCCATCCTGGGGCGCCCCAATGTTGGCAAATCGACTCTGCTCAATTCGCTATGCGGAAGCGAGCGGGCCATCGTGTCGCCCATCGGCGGCACTACCCGCGACCCAGTCGATGAGGTTGTTGAAGTCAACGGCAAAAAGTATCTACTGATCGACACGGCGGGCATTCGCCGCCGCTCAAAAATGAACCAGGGGCTTGAACGCTATGCCCTCAAACGAAATGAAAAGGCGCTCGACCGCTGCGACCTCGCCTTGTTGGTCGTCGACGGCGTCGAAGGCCTCACCGAGACCGACGCCAAGGTGTTTCGCCTCGCCAAAGATACGGGAAAAGCCGCGATGATCCTGGTCAATAAATGGGACGCCATCCACGATAAAACCGAGAAAAGCGCGGGCGAATTCGCTAAAAAAATCCGCGAGGATTTGCCGTTCTTACATTACGCGCCCTTAGAATTTATTTCCGCCATGACCAAACAGCGCCTGCACCGCATTTTTCCGCATGTTGAACGAATTCTGAGCGACTACCAATTCCGCGCGTCAACCAGTTCGCTGAACCAACTGATGGAAGGCATCATCGCGCATAACCCGCCGCCTACACATCACGGTCGCTCAGCCCGGTTGTATTATTCCACTCAAGTCAGCACGGCGCCGCCAACCTTTCTCGCGTTTGTGAACGATCCCGACGCCATTCATTTTTCGTATGAACGCTACTTGATGAACCAACTCTATCAACACTTTAATTTAGAAGGCGTCCCGCTGCGTTTGTTTTTCCGAAAGCGTGAAAAGAGTAAAGAGAACCAATGATTGAAATTCTTGCTCTGGTGATTGCCTATTTGCTTGGGTCGATCCCGTCTGCGTATTACATGGGCAAGTGGGTGAAGGGCGTCGATCTGCGCACTGTCGGCAGCGGCAACTTGGGCTTCACCAACGCATGGCGTGTACTCGGCCTATGGATGAGCCTGCCGGTGTTTGCCTTCGACATTGGCAAAGGCGCGGCGGCGGTGTTGATCGCTCGAGCGTTATCGCCGGATTTAGAATGGTTGGCCATCGCCGCCGGGCTGGTTGCGATCCTGGGGCATAACTGGACCGTGTTTCTGGGCTTCAAAGGCGGCGGCAAAGGCGTCGCGGCCTCGGCGGGCGTGTTCGCCGCGCTGACGCCCGTCCCCTTCGCAATTACCTTCACGTTATTTTTGATTATTCTTTTCACCACAAGCTATATGTCGATCGCCTCCATCAGCGGCGCGGTGATTTTGGTCACCTGCATCTACACTGCGCACGCAATGCACAGCGCCTTTGCGCCGTCGATTGAAGTGACTGCGTTCGCGACCATCGCAGCGACCATGTTGATCGTCAAACATAAAAAAAATATCCAGCGTCTATGGGCGGGAACCGAACCGCGCATCGGGCGAAGCAAGACGGAGGAGCCTTCGTGATTGATTTAATTCCAGCCATTGACCTGCGCGGCGGCAACGCAGTACGCCTGTTGCGCGGCGAATACGACCAGGAAACCATTTACTCGAACAATCCCGCCGAGTTCGCCAAAACCTGGCAAGACGGCGGCGGCGACATTGTCCACATCGTCGATCTCGACGGCGCCCGCGACGGCGCCATGCAGAACCGCGACGCCATCCGCGCGATTGTTGAGACGCTCAGCATCAAAACAGAATTAGGCGGCGGCTTGCGCGACATGGAGGCGGTGCATTGCGTGTTGGGCGACTTGGGCGTTGACCGCGCCATTCTTGGCAGCGTGTTGTTAGAAAAACCCGACTTCGCGCGCGAGGCGGCGCAGGCCTACCCGGGTCGCATCATTCTCGGCATCGACGCCCGCGACGGTTTAGTTGCGACCCGCGGCTGGCGCGAGACCAGCCAGGTGAAGGCGGTTGATCTCGTAAAAGAATTCGCCGGGTTGGATTACTGCGCGGTGATCTATACCGACATCGCCCGCGACGGCACCCTGGTCGGCCCCAATCTTGAACAACTGGCTGAAATGGCGGCGGCCTCTCCGTTCCCGATTATCGCGTCCGGCGGCATCGGCTCGCTGGACGACATTCGCAATGTGGTCAAACTCGCCAACACGCTTGAGCAAGGCTCCATCAGCGGCGTGATCGTCGGCAAGGCGCTCTACGAAAAAAAATTCACCATCGAAGAAGCGGCGGCGGCGATGAAAGCGTAACTTCTTGCGTGCGCCAAATGGCGCGGCTACAATGGCAATATGGCGCTAGACGAAAGCCATTGCCATCTGGAGGCCAACATGTGCGCAGAATCACAACAGCATTTCAAAGCAACATTTAAACTGCCTTTTGATAATATTGAAAAGTCGATTCGGGCTATCGAAAAAGGCCTCCCTTATTCGACCATACATAAACTTCAATCTGTCTTATCGTTGACTAATCACGAACTTTCGGATATTGCCAATGTCGCTCCTCGAACCTTGTTAAGAAGAAAAACACAAGGACGGTTAACTTCGAGTGAGTCAGAAAAAGTTTTTTTGATTGCAAAATTATTCAATCGCGCGGAAGAGATATTTGGCTCAAAAGAACGGGCCAAATTGTGGATGAAATTGTCTCAGCCTGCATTGGGCGGAAAGACGCCTTTGAAATACAGCAAGACAGTCGTCGGCGCTCAGGCGGTTGAAGACCTCCTCGGTCAAATTGAACATGGCGTTGTGTTATGAAATTGACCGCATGGCGACTTGTTCATTCCAAGTATTTGAATAAGCCGTTAACGGGAGAGGGCGCTCAAAAAAGCGGCGGCCGCTGGAACCATAAAGGAACGCCAATCATATATGCCGCCCAAGCCATCTCGCTGTCAGTATTAGAAATATTAGCGCGCATACTTGATTCTGGCGATTTAAAACACTACCGCTTTAGGTCGGTCGAATTTGATGACTCGCAGGTTCAAAGAATTGAACAAAGCGAATTGTCGCTCAATTGGAACTCACTGCCGCCAACTAACGAAACCAAAGATATTGGCAATGAGTGGGCTAAATCAAATCAGAGCCTCATACTCGCCGTTCCGAGCGTAATCATACCGATTGAGTGCAACTATTTGATTAATCCAAGCCATCCCGAGTTTCGCTCTCTCGTGATCCATACAAACAAAGTGAAATTTGACTTTGATCAACGCTTATTATCGTTTCACCGAATAACCGCTTAGAGTTCCACCTTCCTCAGTTTCACTGCGGTGCCGTAACAGAAAAGTTCCGCTGCGTTTTGGGCGATGCCTGACGTTGTGAAGCGGATACAGACGATGCCGTCGGCGCCGAGTTGGGCGGCGTGTTGTTTCATGCGGTCGATGGCTTGCTCGCGAGATTCCGCCATCAGTTTGGTGTATTCCAGCACCTCGCCGCCCACGATGTTACGCAGTAGGGGGCGTCGCGCGCGACGCCCCCTAGATTGCATTTATGAAAACTGTGAGAAAGGCAGTGATTTACTTAGTCTTATTCTCAAACAAATATTGCCCTGACTTGCCCGCAACCACCAGATCGCGATCGCCGTCGTCGTCGATGTCGGCAAACTCCATATCCATCCCGGTGCCGATGTTTTCGTCATACGAGATGATGTGTTTGGTAAACTGCGGGTCGGCGCCGCGTTTGACTTTGTACCAGAAAACGCACAGCGGTTCGTTGGCGCCGTTGTCAGTTCCGCCGTGGCCGCGATAGCGTTTGCCCGCCACGATGTCTTTCTCGCCGTCGCCGTCAATATCTTCTAATAAGATGATGTGAAGTTGCGAATAGGTCGGGTCGATGGTGTGATAGATCCACGCCTCGCGCCCAGCACTGTCGCGGGTTTGCTCCATCCAGAAGAGACCGAAGTCGTGCGCTTGGCCGTAGATGATATCCGCGAGGCCGTCTTTGTTGAGATCATCCACGACGAACGGCGCACTGAGGCGTTCGGTGACGCGGTAGCTGCGCTGAAACTTCCACGGCTGCTCGGTTGACTTCATGGGTGCCTGATACCAGCCGCTAGTGGTAAGTATGTCGTCGAACCCGTCACGGTTTACATCGCCGAAAGCCATGCCGTGTCCGCCGCCGGGGAAGCCGATGTAACGGCGCTCATACCCTAAACCTTTTGCATCCTTGCCAATATTCGCGAAATATGAAACGCCCTGACCCGGTAAGTAACTGTTGACGAGTAGGTCCATGCGCCCGTCGCGGTCGAGGTCGCAGGGGATGATGGTTTCTGTGCCGGGCAATTGGTCGCTGATGGTGTGGCGCTGCCATTTTGATTTGGCCTGATCGCCGCCGGGGTTCTGGAACCAATACAGGAACGGTTCAAACCAGCCGCCGGACACCACGTCGAGTTTGCCGTCGCGATTTACATCGCAAACCGCTTCGCCGAAATCCTGCATAAATTCGGCGTCAGCGTTGACGTCGCGGTAGTGGTGTTTGCTCCAGATGGGCGCTTCATACCAGTTCGACCCGCTGGTGATATCGAGGTCGCCGTCGCTGTCGACGTCAAACACGGTCACGCCTTCACCGTTATGGTCGTCAAGTTGATGGGCTTCAAACTGGACGGGAGACGGCTCGGCTTTGTATTGCGGCTTGAGGTCTTTAATGCGGATATTACGAAACTCGGCGACCTGATCTTTGAGTGGTTCGCCGCCATGAACCTGAAAGCCTATGCGCCCTTTTTTTGACCCTTCGAGATGCGTGTCTAAAACTTTGGTTGTATTGAGATATACAACGATGTGATCTTTCACGCAGATAATCGCCATTTTGTTCCATTTGCCGATCTGGTGTTTTTTGGGCGAGGCCGCAACGTAGCGAAATACGCTGCCAGTGGGAAACTCATCATCGGAATCATTAATCTGAATTTCAAATCCATGTTGTGACGGACGGCCGTCAACGCCTTTCGGCATACGGATACCGACGCCGCTGTTGCCGCCTTTGGTAATTTTGAATTCGAGTTCGAGAGAGAAATCGTCGATCTCGCTGTATTCGGTGAACAGCCACGAGTCGCCGCCAACAGCCGGGTCTTGGCGCCCGGTCAGTATTCCTTTTTCAACAGTCCACTTGCCCGGCCATTGCATTTGCCAACCATCATCAAGGTTTTGACCATTAAAAATACGAATATAGCCGTCATCGGCGGGAAACTGGGCGAAGGCTGAAGATGAAACGAGAAGTAGCGCGATGAAAAAATACATTGTGCGGATGCGGTGCATGAAAAATCCCCTTTATCTTTGGATAACACAATACTCAGTTCAAACCAGCATTGTACCGCATGGAGCCGACAGACTTGTAGTGGAACAATGCGTTCTCTTTTATAATTCCCAAAACCATTTGATCCCATTACGGGAACACGTTATAATAAGAAATGAGAATCATCGCAAGAAGCGCTTTGAGAGAATTCTGGCAGCGGCGTCCAGCAGCCGAACAGCCTTTAAAAGCATGGTTTCAATTTGCATCCGCTGCGGATTGGGCGACGCCGGATGAGATAAAATCTGATTATCGAAGAGCCAGTTTTCTTGAAGGCAATCGAGTCTGTTTTGATATTGGCGGCAATAAGTATCGACTCATTGTGAAAATCAATTACCCATACCGAATTGTTTATATACGATTTATTGGAACTCATAAAGAATATGATGCAATCAACGCAAATACCATTTGAGGAACGTGATGAAAATTCATCCTATTAAAAACGAAGCAGATTACAAAGCGGTTCTGGATGAGATAAACAAATTGATGGACGCAGAACCGGACACTCCGAAAGGCGACCGGCTGGATGTCCTAACAACGCTTGCCGAAGCCTATGAAGCAAAACAACACTCCATTGGCGAGCCTGATCCGGTCGAAGCAATCTTGCACCGCATGGATGCGCTTGGGCTATCACGCAAAGATTTAGAGCCGCTCATCGGAACCCGGTCTCGCGTATCTGAAATTTTGTCGCGCAAACGCCCGTTAACGATATCAATGATTCGCCGCGTACATCAATCATTGAATATTCCCGCAGACGTATTGATTCAGCCTTATCTCTTGAATCAAAGTTGATTAGAAGCGATCTCAAAACGACTTGTCATTTCATCGTGAAAGGCATGGGTGCAACTCTGAGAGCGCCTGTGCATAAGGGCCTGGAAGCCCGCACTGAAGCGAGCAGAGTTATACCCATGCCGCTCGCTGCAAAACGATTTATTTTATACACAGAAAAGCCCCCTCAATCGCGAGGGGGCTTTTTGACTTCGATGTGAATGAATACTTACTGCAATTGCCAGTCAGACACAGGCGAACTTTGTCCAACCGCGCCGATGAAGGTCCCACCCACGCCAGCGGTCAGAACCGGCGAACCGTCGGCTAATTTGAAATCTCCGCTGGCGGCGTCAACATACATCGGGTCGGTGTTCAACACGTTATCGGTGATGAAAGCGCCGTCTTCGCCGAAGTATTGTTCGTTGCTGGCGAAGACGTTTGAGAACGAGACGTTAAATTCCGCCGCGAATCCCGCCAGATTTTCGATGCAGTCAAAGTCACTGATGTTCGTGTTGGTAATGGTTACGGTGATGATCGCTTCGGCGCTTTCCGGCGTGGAAATGCCGATGCCTTCGACGGAGTTATACAGGTCGCAATGGTCGAGCGTTAAGGTCACGTCGCGGCTATCATCCGGGCTTAAGCGAATTTGAGCGGTGGTGTTGCCGCTGAAGATACAATTGGTGATGGTTGCGGTTCCGCCTTCTTGCAGAAAACCGTAACTGTTTTCTTGAGGGCCGTTATCCTTAAAGAGAGAACCATCAATGCTCACCACGGGGCTTTCTGCGGCTTCGTTGTCTTCAAGATTGCCGGTTTCGATCTCGACTCCCGCTTCTAAATTGCCGATGAAAGTACAATTTGAAACCGTAAGGCTGTCGTCTGAGCAGCTGATGCCGGTTCCGTTATTGGTGAAGGTCGAGTCGACCACGGTCACGGCGCCGTCATCCATTTCGATGCCAGTTCCGTTGTTATCGAATGTGCAACCTGAGAATGAAGCGTCAGGGTTCGGAACAGGCAATCCCAGCGCCGCCAAAAAGTTCACGATGGCAAAACTAAACGGCGCGTTGGTGAATGTCGTGTTTTCTACGGTTAAATTCAGCGCTAAGTTTGCGCCGCCGCCCAGGGCCGTCACTGCGTCCATGTTGGCGAGCAGCAAGCCCAGCGAGTCGCCGCCGATGTCAGCGCCTGCGCCCACGATCACGCAATTTTTCACAACAACATTAGGCGAAACAATCGTCAGGGCCCCGTTAATGTTGGCTGCATCCAGTATATTGAGTTGTTCGGAAGGCTGAACGATGCGGAGTCCGTCGAGCACAACGCCGTCGCCGTTCACCACAACGCCGAGCAAATCAATTTCGCCAAAATCAGCGCCCAGCGCTTCCAGCGCTTTGAAGCGGTCGCCCTGGTTGGCGGCGTTAATGGTCACCGTCCCCGCCGTTTCAGCCTGAATGGTGAGATTGTTCTTAAATACAGGAGCAGCGCCGCTTAAATGGCCAATGGTGAGGTCTTCGGTATATTCACCCGCAGCAACCACAACCACATCGCCTTCCGCAGCGGCGTCAATCGCGGCTTGAATGGTGGTAAAGTCGCCCGACCGTCAGGATTCACGGTATGGGTCGCGGCGAACGCTGTTGCTGACAGTAATGCAATCACGCTCAGGACTTTCGTTCCGGCAAACGCCCAATTGATTAATGTTCTCATCGTAATCCTCCAATTTCAAATAAAATGAGTAAAAGATACTATATCACGACTTTTCAAGAGTTTGGAGAATATTTTCTCCACTATTTGATAGAAATTGTACGATGTCCGTTCAACTCCATCCAAAGAGAATCCATCTAGTGATATACTGGATGGTTGCGCACTGGATAGCCGAATTTATCATCCAGAAATAAAACCTTTTTTATGATTTGAACAATATACTCATGGACGAAAACGCACACGCCATTCGCGTGTTGGAATTCGATAAAATTAAAGAGGCGCTACGCGGCTTGGCTTCGTCAGTATTAGGACGCGAAGCCATCGGCGAATTGCAGCCCTATACCTACGCCCAGGCGATTCGCGGCGCCCTGGCTGAAACCAGTGAATACTTGCGGCTGCTGCAAACCCGCCAAGAGCCGTCGCTGACGGGCTTGTATGACATCCGTGAGCCGCTGCAACGCTCGCGCAACACCGGTTCGATTCTTGACCCGGCGGAAATTCTCATCATCGGCGAGACCGTATCCGCCGCGCGGCGCATCCAAGAAGCGCTGCGACAAACCGCGCAAACCGCCCCCCGGCTGAAAGTCTACGGCGGGCGGCTGGTTCCCCACCCCGGGCTGGAAGATTCGCTGGCGCGGGTATTCGACGACCAAAAATCCATTCGCGACACCGCCTCGCGCGACCTGTCGCGCATTCGTAAATCGCTGCGCCAATTGCGGGCCGACATCACCCGTCGCCTGGACCGCCTCATTCGCGGATCGTTCAGCGACTATCTCGCGGAACCCTATTACACCCTGCGCGAAGAGCGCTACGTGTTGCCGGTGGATGCGCGCTATCAAAGCAAGGTTCCCGGCATTATCCACGACCGCTCGACGACTGGAGCAACGGTATTTATCGAACCCATGCGCCTGGTCGAAGACGGCAACCGCCTGATGGATTTCAACCGTGAAGAACAGATTGAAGTTCGCAAAATTCTTCGCGAACTCACCGCACAAATCGCCGAGCGTTCGCATGACATTGAACAAAACCTGGAAATTTTCTGCCGCTTGGATGAGATATCCGCCAAAGCGAAATTTAGCGACTTACACGAAATGAACGAACCGGTGATCGTCGAAGACGGTTCGCTCAAATTGACCAATGCGCGGCATCCGCTGTTGGTTGCTCAAATGGGACAACGCAGCGTCGTTCCGTTGAACTTACATTTTCCCGACGGCGTACGCGGCATCATCATCACCGGGCCGAACACAGGCGGCAAGACCGTCGTGCTTAAAACCATCGGCCTGTTTGCGTTGATGGCGCAATGCGGGATGCACGTCCCCGCCGACCCCGGCGTCGAACTGCCGGTCTACAAACGCATCTGCGCCGACATCGGCGACGAGCAAAGCCTCGAGCAAAGCCTGTCGACGTTTTCGTCGCACATGAACAACATCAAGAATATCCTGGAAACCGCCGACAAAGATACGCTGGTTTTGCTTGACGAACTCGGCTCCGGCACTGACCCCGAAGAAGGCGGCGCCCTGGCCTGCGCAATCGTTGAGCAACTCTACAAACAACATTGCACCTTCTTGACCACCACCCACTTACAAGAGCTCAAACTGTTCGCCCACGAAAACGAGGGCGTCGACAACGGCGCCATGGAGTTCGACCTCAAGTCGCTTCGCCCGACATACCGTTTTACGCTGGGGCTGCCGGGGCGCAGCAACGCCATCTCCATCGCCAGCCGTTTGGGGTTGCCGCAGCATGTCATCGATCGCGCCCGCGTCTCCCAGCGCGAACAAGACGACACACCCGAAGCGCTGCTGTCGCGGCTCAGCGAAGAAATGCGCTGCGCCGAAGAGGCCGCGCGCAAGGCCCTGCAAGAACGAAAGAGCGCCGAAGAACTTCGCGCTGACTGCGAACGCCGCGTCGAAAGCGCCAAACGCGAAGCCCGCCATATTATCGAAAAAGGCGAACGCAAAGCGCAAAACCTGCTCTCCGAACTCGAACGCCGCATCAAAGATTTAGAAAAAGAAGAACAGAAATTTCAACAGCGATGGAAAGAGAAACTCGACGCGCTGCTCAAAGAATCCAAACGCGAAGCGCCGCCCGAATCAACGCTCAAACAACTACGCGCGGGTTTAAAGCAAGCCAAAAAACAAGTCAGCGGCAGTGAACCCGCCCCGCATGTCGCCAAGTACAAACGCACCAACTGGCGATGGGAACAACTCAAGCCGGGGATGCGGGTGCGAATCGCGGGGCTCACCGAGATGGGCAAAGTCTTGCGCGTCTGGCCCGACCAAAAGAAAGCCGAGGTCAGCGTCAACTCGATGACGCTGCAAGTCAAACAAGACCAGATTTTGTCCGTCCACGAAACCCAACACGAACCCACGGTCGAATATTTATCGACCGTACAAGTTGATCGCCCCGACGACGCCGAACTTTCCGTTGATATTCACGGGATGACGGTGGATGAGATGACCCCCATCGTAGAACGGTTTGTGGATCGCGGATTTCGTTCGGGCGCCCGTTTCATCACCATTGTGCACGGGCACGGCACCGGGACGTTGCGGCGCGAGGTGCGGCGGATGCTGTCCGAACATCCAGTGGTGAGAAATTTCAAAAACGGCGAATCCTTCGAAGGCGGCCAAGGCGTCACCATCGTCAATCTCAGCTCGAGGATGTGATTGATGTCTTTGTTCTCCCCCTGGGAGAGCGCTGGGGTGAGGGCTGTTTCGCCTAAATCAAAAATACAACTCAAGGCTTTCTTTATATTCGCTATCGTCTTCCTCTAATTGCCTAACTTCCTCCAATATCCTCTCTCCTTCTTTTTCAGGCTTAATCCAGAGGCGAACTGCGCCAAACATTCGTGTTGTATGTTCTTCTCCCATGTACTCAAGCAAATCTTCTCTCATTAATTTTGAATAATACCAAGCCATAATTGCTTGCTCATCGACCATCCATAGAATGCACGAAGTATAGGTATGATCATTAGACTTATACATCTGCATTCGCTTGGTATATTTTCTAACCGGCTCACCAAATGAATCATTACAATATTGGATAAATTGTTCGCTTTGCTGCACTAACCTTTCTTCAGATCTATCTTCAATTCTTTGCGTCAATAAAATTTCATCTACCACATTACGAAAATACGACGTTCTATATGAAATTTTAATTGTACGAAAATAGCAGCGTGATGACATGTCATCCTTTGAAATCACATAATTAGGGATACTAAACGGAAGCAAATCAGGCTCGCGCAAGTAATTCACTTGAGAGCGCACATATTTCATTGAAATGCCGATTGTGATTTTTTTATCAACAATCTCTTGAGGCAGGAACGGTTTATCATCAGCAACCATTACAGGTTGAATTGAAGACGGGTTGATTGATTGTTGCGTTTCATCATTGGAATGATTATTTCCATTACAACCAACCACGCCTACAACAATGTTAAGCACGATCAGCACTTGTATGTATTTATTCATCATCCCTCCTGAATACTTCAAGCCTGGTAGGGTGGGCTCGCGAGCATAGCGAAGCAGCCCACCGAATTCTTGTTGCTCCCCCGAGAGCGCGCTGCGCCCCTACGTATTGCTTATGGTTGTTCTTATCTGAAAAGGAATCACCGCTCCACCGCGCCGAGACCGTTGTGTTGCGACAGCGTCATCACGCCTTTATCGAGGCGCATTCCCTCAAACGGATCGCCGCTGAGCAACGCCGCGCCGTCGAGGTCGACAAAATCAACCAGCGGCGCAATCTGCGCAGCGGCGGAAATTGCCAGCGAACTCTCGATCATACAACCCAGCAAAATGCCCATTCCATTTTGACGCGCAATCTCAATCATCTTGCGCGCCCGCGCCAGCCCGCCGCATTTGGCGAGTTTTATATTGATGCCGTCCACCACGCCAATCCAACGCGCAATGTCTTCCGGCCCCTGAACGCCTTCATCCACAAAAATGGGGATATCGGTCTGGTTGAGTTCGCTCAATTTTGCATACCCATCCAAGTCGTCGCGATGGATCGGCTGCTCAACCAGACGCACGCCCAATTCATCCAACTTCGGCATAAATTCGCCAGCCTGCTCTGCCCCCCAGCCTTCGTTGGCGTCGATGAACAGCGTCCCCGAATATTCCTTGCGGATTGCGCTGAGGATTTCTAAATCGCGTTCGCTGCCAAGTTTGATTTTCAACACAGGCCAGTCGCGAACGCGGTTCAGTTTTTCAAGAATGACCTCAATCGTATCAAGGCCGATGGTGAAGGTTGAAACCGGCGTCTTGGCGGGATTAATATTCCAAATTTGGTAAAGCGGTTTGCCAATCACTTTCGCCCAGGCGTCATGCGCGGCGAGGTCGACTGCTTCGGCGAGCGCCGACTCTTTCGGAAATTGTTTCAATACAAGTTGCGCGGCGTTTTCAGGCGTGATCGTATTTTCGACAGACGGCAAAAACGCTTGCGCCAGCTTCAACATGTATTCAACGTCTTGGCCTTTGTAATAAATGGGCGCGCCTTCGCCCCAGCCGTCACCGAATTTCACAAACAGATTTTTGACGGAGGTGCGCGTTCCGCGGGCGATACCGAACGGGTCGCGCAGTTGTAGTTCTTTGATTTCGCAATGGTGCATGTTTCTCCTATTACCAAAATTGCATGTTGTTATGAACTCTTAATCCCCCCGGCGTCTGCGACGCCACCCCCCTTATTAAGGGGGGCTAGGGGGATCCACATATCCAGACCAGATAGTTCCAAACGCTGAAAACAAAAAACGGAGCGCGAAATTGCGCCCCGTTTTAATTTGCATGAACATTAAATACGAACCCATTACTTGGCTTCTTTATAAAACTCTTCCGCCACGGCGGCGATGCCTTCATCGTCGATACGATAGGCGCGGTAGAGATCAACCTGGGTTCCTGACTGACCGAACTCGTCGAGAATGCCCCAGCGTTTCAGTTTCGCGGGCGCTTTTTCGGCGACCACTTCCGCTACAGATGAACCAAGCCCGCCGATGACGCTGTGGTCTTCGATCGTCATCAGGCATCCGGTTTCTTTGGCGCATTTGACGATCAGTTCTTCATCAATCGGCTTGATGGTGTGAATGTTGAGCACGCGGGCGTCGATGCCTTTTGACGCGAGGCGTTCTTTGGCTTTGACCGCATAACCGACCGTACCGCCGGTGGCGATGAGGGTCATATCTTTGCCGTCGGCGAGGGTGACGCCCTTGCCCATTTCAAACGTGTAATCGTCGCCGTTGACCTGGTCGAGTTTCTGGCGGGTGAGGCGCAGATAAACCGGGCCGTTGTGCTCAGCGGCGAACTGCACCGCTTGGCGTGTTTCAATATCATCGCCCGGCTGCAGCACCACAAAACCGGGAATCGAGCGCATCAGGCCAAGGTCTTCGAGGCCCATCTGGCTGTGTCCGTCTTCGCCAATGCCGATGCCGGCGTGGGTTCCGATGATCTTCACATTCGCCTGACTGTAACCGATTGACATACGGATGGTGTCAAAGCGTCCGGTGATGAAACACGCGAAGCTGCAAATAAACGGAACCTTGCCTGACAGCGCCATGCCTGCGGCGGCGCCGATCATGTTGGCTTCGGCGATGCCGAATTCATAAAACCGTTCGGGAAATTTTTCTGCAAAGTGACACGACATGGTTGACTTGCTGAGGTCAGCGTCCATCACCACGATGTCGGGATTTGTCGCGCCCAGTTCCGCCAGCGCGAGACCGAATGATTGTCTTGATGCTACGTTCGCCATAATACCCTTCCAATGATGAGAGAATGTCTAATCCGTCTTACGCGGCGTTGAGTTCTTTCAGCGCCTTTTCACATTGCTCGGCGGTTGGAGCGACGCCGTGCCAGGTATAATCGTTTTCCATAAATGAAACGCCCTTGCCCTTGATGGTCTTCGCCCAAATCAAGGTGGGGCGGTCGGTGACGGCTTTGGCTTCGTCCAAGGCGCGCAACACCTGTTCCATGTCATGGCCGTTGATGGCGATGACGTGCCAGTTAAAGGCGCGGAACTTGGCGTCAATCGGGTCAAGCGGCATGACCTTGTCGACATAACCGTCAATTTGTCCGTTATTGTTGTCTAAAATCGCGGTCAGGTTTCCGGTTTTGTATTTGCCCGCCGCCATGATGGCTTCCCACACTTGGCCCTCTTGGGTTTCGCCGTCGCCGAGTACGCAAAACACCCGCCAGTCGGCTTTGTCCATTTTGGCTGCGAGCGCCATGCCCAGCGCAATCGACAATCCCTGGCCGAGAGACCCGGTCGAGGCTTCGATGGACGGCATACGGACGCAGTCGGGGTGGCCCTGAAAATCGGAGCCGTAGGTGCGCAGCGTGTCGAGTTGGCTGCGGTCGAGGTAGCCCGCTTGCGCCAGCGCCGAATACCACGCCGGAATGCAATGGCCTTTCGACATAATGAAGCGGTCGCGGCCTTCCCATTCCGGGTTGCTGACGTCGTGGTTCATCACGCCGAACAACAACGCAGCGGTAATGTCTGCGACTGAGAGCGAGCCGCCGGGGTGGCCTGATTTCGCTGCAGTAATCATTTTGAGGCTGTCAATGCGAATTTGTCGCGCATATTCTTTGAGCGCGTTGATTTCGCGCGTCAGTTGAAACGTCATGGTTGCTCCTTTACGGCTATTGAATGCGTAATCTTGATGGAATCTGACTAGTATACTAAGCCCTGCGCAAAAATAAACGCCCCGTCGCTGTTCGCGAGCCAGGGCGTAAGATTCACACAAATTAATAGTCGGGCGCAGCGCGCTGCACCCCTATTTTCGCCCTTTCGAATAATGACCAGCGTATTCTGGCATGGGTGCATCTCTGGGAGCGCCTGTGTAAAAGGGCCTGAAAGCCCGCACCGAAGCGAGCAGAGATGCGCCCATGCCTAGCACGATGCAAAATCATGTGTTTGAGATGGCTATAAATTACTTTCACACATGGTGAGTTCAATGATGGTATCAACCGGGTCTTCATAATTCTCGGGCAGCATGATCGCCGCTTTTTTGCCGCCGTGCATCACTTTCAACTTCTTGCCGTTCAACAGTTTCGCCGACTTGACGATGGCGTCGGTCAACGGCAGCGTAATCATGCCCTGGGGCGACTCGAGTACATGCAGGTAGATGGTATTATTGTCTTTCCGGGTTGACGTGCCCCACTGCTGCCGCACCCAGGGGCCGCTGCGGGTATCGTAAATGGTTTTGCCATTTTTCTTGAGCCACGCGCCAACTTCTTTCAGGCGTTCGACTGCTTCGGGTTGAATTTCACCCAGCGGCGTCGGGCCGACATTAAGCAAAAGGTTCGAGCCAAACCCCGCCGCTTTGACCAGATAATGGATTAATTCTTTCGTGGATTTGAACTTGTGATCGTTTTCGTTATAGCCCCACGAGCCATTCATGGTCAAACAGGTTTCGAGCGGCAATCGGCTAACGCCCGCTTTGTTGAATCCAGCGGTGTTTTCACCGGGAAGGTCCTGCTCAAAGTTTTGAAAATTCTCACCAGGAAAAGGATTCACATGGTGGTTGTTGCCGATTAACGCCGTCGGCTGCAACTCATGGATCATGCCGTAGAGTTCGTCTAACTTCCAATCCGCGTCGGGACGGTCCCACCAGCCGTCAAACCACAACCCGCCGATTTCACCGTATTGCGTACACAACTCACGCACTTGGCCGATGTGATAATCCATGTAGCGGTCCCAGTCGCCCGCGACGGGGCGCCCGGTGTATTGCCCGGTTTTTCCGCGCGGGAAATAGTCTTTATGCCGCCAATCGAGTTGCGAATAATAAAAGAACAGGCGCAGGCCGTGCTTTTCGCAGGCGGCGGCGAGTTCTTTCATCGGATCGCGCTTGAAGGGCGTATTGGTAATTTTGTAATCGTTGAGCTGGGTGTCGTACATGCTGAAGCCGTCGTGGTGTTTGCTGGTGATGGTGATGTACTTCATGCCCGCGTCTTTGGCGAGGCGCACCCAGGCGTCGGCGTCGAAGTTCACTGGATTAAATGTCGGCCATAATTTCTCGTATTCTACCACTGGCATCTTGTCGTTGTTCATCACCCATTCGCCTTTTGACAGCAGCGAATAGACGCCCCAGTGAATGAACATGCCGAAGCGGGAATCTTGAAACCATTCTTGCGACTTCTCGATCTGTTTGGTTTGCGCCATGCTGAGCGACGCGCAAAATACAGCAATCAGTAACCACGTTCCCACGGCGAGTCCGGTACGCATAAGCCCCTCCATCATTTCTTGAATGTTGTACATTGTGGGCAATTCATACTGACGCGTCCAGGGACTACTCAATTTCAAGGGTAAAATGTATTTTTATGTTGAAGCCGTCTTAAACGATTCGATTCAAGAGGGTATTCATCCAAATAAAACAAACCAGCCAATTCTGGCATCAATGGCATTGACTTAAGGCTCGCAGCCCCTTTTTTTAAGGGGGGGGGATTCGGGCGCAACGCGTTGAGCCCCTACATGTTGCTTCAGGCATGGGTGCAACTCTGGGAGCGCCTGTGCAAAAGGGCCTGAAAGCCCGCACTGAAGCGAGCAGAGTTATACCCATGCCTTTTGCAGCAAACGATCAAGAATTTTTGAGATAACGTCTATTTGAAATTGTTGTGAAGGAAAAAACGCATGATTTACCACATCAACGATGCTGACCAATGGCGCCCCAGACTTCAACAAGTGCGCGACGCGGGGCAAACCATCGTCACCACCAACGGGACATTCGACATCGTCCATTCGGGGCATATTCACCTCTTGCGCGAAACCAAGGCGCAGGGCGATTTTTTGGTATTAGGACTCAACAGCGACGCCTCGGTCAAAGCCTACAAAAGCCCCAAGCGCCCGATAGTTCCGCAGGACGAACGCGCGGCGCTGCTGGCGGCGGTGCGCTATGTGGACATGATCTTGCTGTTCGATGAGCCGGAGAGCCTGCGCTTTGTGCGCGAGGTGCGGCCTGACGTGCACGTCAAAGATTCGACGTACGGATATGATTTAATCGAAGCGCCTATCGTTCAGGAATACGGCGGCAGAATCCATCTCGTCAACAACGACGGACACTCCACCACCAATATCATCAAAAAAGTCATCGAATTATATAGAGACGACCCGGGATGTTTGTGAGGCGGCCTCACCGCCATTACGCCGACAGTTTTACCACTTTGCCATCATGTTTTGCGTGTTCAAACTGGAAGGCGTGGCGGTTGCCGTTTGATTCGGACTTGTCCGTTACGTCTTTCCAAAAGTTGTTGAAGATGCGTTCTTCTGAGAAGCGTTGCGCCGCATACGCCGCCGCCGTCTCGCCCATCTCCCGAATGCGCCCGGGGTTTTCGATCAGGCTTTCGACTTTGGCGATGAAGTCTTCTTCGGAGGTCGCGACCAACCCGGTCTTACCTTTCTCGATGAGTTCCTGCGGGCCGCCTTCGTTCATCACCACGCAAGGCAAGCCCGACGCCTGCGCTTCGACCACGACGTTGCCGAAGGTATCGAGCAATCCAGGGTGAATGAACAGGTCAGACGATGCGTACGCAGCGTGGAGGTCTTTTTTAAACTTCGGCCCCACCATGTGGAAGCGGTCTAATTTGGCCGTCTTGCAGCGCAGGGCTTCAAAGTAAGGGCCGTCGCCCACAACGTGAATCACAAAGCAATCATGTTTCGCTTCGAGCGCGTTGTAGAGCCGGATCAACACATCGAGGTTTTTGTCTTCTGAAATACGCCCGCAGAAGAGTATCTTAATTGGCTCTTCGGCGTCCCAGAACGAAGGGTCATATTTTTTCGGCGAGAAGTCAGTGGCGTCGATCCACCGTTCCATAATGCGGCAGCGCGATTCGTCGACGCCCATGTTGCCGAGATCGTCGATGTACCAGCGCGACGGCGAGAAGACCGAATCGACCGCGCCGTAAAACGACCGCGTCAATGAAAGCGCCGCTTCGCCGAACATGGGGTCGCCCGACACCCGCAAGGCAATGCGGGGCAGATCAGTATGATAGACGCCGTGCACAGGAATCTGCATCAACTTGCCGCAGAGCAGCCCGATCAATCCCATCGGGCCGGGCGTACTGACTACGATGGAGTCAAAATCCTGGTCTTCGACGTATTTCAAGACCTTCAAAAGCGACGGGACATACAGCGTCACTTTTTCGTACCCCGGCAGCGCCATCGGGCGCAATGGTTTGAAGTTTTTCACTTTGGCGTCGATCTCAATCTCGTCGGGCGCACAAGCGATCAGTGTCAGGTCTTTCCCCCGCGCATGGGCGGCGCCGGCGAACATGCGGCAGGTTTTTGACACGCCGTCCATATTGATGATCGAGTCGGTGAACCAGGCGACTTTTGGTTTGCGCGGTTGGCCCAGCCATTCTTCGGCGCGCTCGATCAGGTCTTTTTCATCATGCAGGTTTTTGATGCACATTAAATAAGACGCCGTCAAAACCGGCGCTAGAAAAATGAAATAGGGAATCAACTTGGGCTTCTGACAGACACGCGACAACATCTCATCCAGAATGTCAGAAGACAGGTCAAACACATTCTCGTTATATTCCTCACGGGTCACGATGCCGTCCTGAAAGAGAAACTTCATCGACTTGTTGTTGATGATGACTTCGCGGATTTCTTCAATCAGGTGAATACCAGTGCCTTGCGGCTTGCGAAAAAATCCCAGCACTTTACGAATGGTCTTGCGAAAGCGGCTTTGCCCTAACCCCGCCATTGGGCGCCGTTCAAAGATGCGGCTTAACACCGTCAGCAGTTCATGGGCGCCGGGGCCGAGTTTGCTGCGGTAATATTGAAACGCAATGCTGTTGACTTGGTGCGACAGGGTCAGGCAGCCGCCGCTAAGCCCACAACAGCGGGTGTTGCCTTTGCGAATTCCGTCGAGTACGCCCTTAACGCTGACTTCGTCTACTTCGACTTCGGTGTAAACCGTCCCGACGAACAACCCGCTGTGATCGTCGCTGCCTGCGATGAATTGTTTCACCCACGGCTTGTCGCCGACCGGTTTGATATCGTGCTTCTGCGAAAGTTCTTCAATGATTTTCGGTGTGAGGCTGTTCAATACATTTTCAACCGCTTTGTTTAAACGATGCAGGCGGGTGCCGTTGAGCGATTCAAAATTCTTAAACAATAAAATTAATTTTTCAAAATGCTCCCAAGTGAGTTTTCCATTTACTTTATGCAGCGGATGCGCGCAAGCGTGAACAATGTCGTTCTTGTTCAAATATTCGACAAAATCATAAATGTTTCCACGGACTTCTTGTATCTCGTCAAATTGCTTTTGGTTCAGGCCCCAGGTGAGAATGTGTATTTTCACGTCGTTGGAGAAATAGGTGGTGACTTCATTGCCGATGATGACATTGTCATGCTGGGCGATTTCTTTCGCGCCTTCAATGGTGTTGTGATCAGTCAGGCAAACGAACTCCATGCCCCGGTGCATGGCGATGTCGCGCACATGCGCGGGCGACACGAAACTCTCCGGGCACCCAAGGCGCTGCATCAGCCAAAGCGACGGGCGGTCAGACGCCCAGGAATGGCAATGCAAATCAATTCGGACAATCGAGGGATTCTCACACATGGTTCACTCCACCAGGTTTCAGGTTACAAAAACGATTATGTCCCGGTATTGAAACGGCCTTCTATGAGAATACGGTTATGACCGGGAAATATTTCACCTGGTTCCATTATTTTATTTGAATTCGATCATCCAAAGTGGCGGCGAACATAGTCGCAGGTTTCGTCCAGGGAGGGAAGAATCTTGGTAGAGAATTTGACGATCCACGGGTTGCAGTCTTTATATTCGAACGGAGAAAACGTCACCACAAATTTCCCCAGAGTGTATGCGGCGTAAAAAATTTCCATCGACGTGCCCACGCTGGGCTTGTTGTAATTGACTAGAATAATGTCAGCGTCGCGAATGTCTTGCAGGTCAAACTCGACAATCTCGTTGGCGCTGTCGACTTCGTTGTCTTTAAAACTGCGCCGCATTGGATCGAGCAAGTCGAATTTATCTTGTAATTTCCGTTTGGCGTCTTCGCGCCATTCGACGGCCTCGCCGTTGACTTCGCCCATTATCGGGCCGGACAGGTAGATGGTTTTTTTGATTTCATTCATGATACAACTCTCAAGCAGACGACCGTACGCCCCGGACAGTGCAGGCAGGCGGCAATCGGCGGCGGTTTGAACTGGTATGCTGGTTTATTGATTTTATAATAGAAGCGGGCGCAGCGTAAGCATGTCGGCCCGTCATGCAAGTTGGATGTTGAAAGGCGAATACGATGGAACTCCCGGTATTGAACGATTCCGTGTGCAACCGTTGCACAGGATTGTGCTGCAGCTACGTGACGGTCGAGATCGAAAAGCCGCGCAGCAAGCGCGCCAAAGACGACTGCCGCTGGTATGTGCTTCATGCGGGCGTCACCATCATCATCGAAGACGGCAACTGGCATGTGAAGTTCCCCTCGCGCTGCGACCAGCTCAACGACGACAACAGTTGCAAAATTTACGAAGACCGCCCCAAGACCTGCCGCGACTACGCCAACGACAACTGCGACTACTACAGCGAATACGAAGGCTGGGCGCGCAACTACGTCGAACTCGAAAGCCCCGAAGACCTCGCCAATTATTTTGAATCGCGCAAACGCAAGAAAAACGGCAAAGCCAAAAAGGCCGAAAAAAAGAAGTAGCAACGCGGCGATGTGCGTCCGCATGAAGCCGCAGGCTGAATCATGCCTCTCCTTGCTGTATGATCCGTAGGATCATGACGAACCCGTTTCCGCCAAGTCAATATAAACGCATCGACGCTCTGTTCCGCGCAGGCGAATTTTTATGGCGCCGACGTCACGGAGTGTCGAAGGCGTTTCCATGCGCCAACGCGCCCGACTATTGGTACTGGCTGATGTGGTACGGCCCCAAGTTGTTTCCGCTCATTCAACAAAATGGATACGCGTTTCCCCCGGCGGCGTTCATTCAGCGCGTGATTGGCGAGCCTGCGACCGCCAAGCGCTTCAATGAAAGCGGCTTGGTCGATTGGCGGCGCATCGAAGGCTGCCTACGCAGCGCCGGGTTTGATTTCCAACGCGGCGGCAATGTGCTCGATTTCGGCTGCGGCTGTGGACGCATTCTGCGCCACTTCGCATTGTATGCGGATGCGTGTTCGTTTTACGGCGGCGACGTCGACGCTGACCTGGTTGCATGGTGCAAACTGCATTTCGATTTCGCTCAATGCGCAACCATGCCGCTCATGCCGCCGACGCCGTATGCCTCCAATCAATTTGACGCCGTCTATGCGTATTCGGTATTCAGCCATTTACCGCTTGAAGCGGCGCAGGCCTGGCGTGATGAACTCCATCGCATCTGCAAACCGGGCGCTGTGGTTGTATTAACCTTGCAGGGAAACAACGTGGTCAGATCAATTACGACAAGAGTACGCGATCTGGGGACGCCTTCCGCGCAGCAGTTAGAACGCGACGCCGGAAAATTTCAGCAAGAAGGCTTTTTGTTTTATCCATACCCCGCTCAATCCGAAAGCGAAACATCGTGGATGAACGCCTGTCAATACGGCAACACATTTTTTAGCGAGGCGTTTGCGCGTACGTTTTGGAGCGCAGGCTTCGATGGAGTCGAATACCTGCCCGCGCCCGACGACTGGCAGGATTACATCATTCTGCGGCGTGTATAATTGAATTTGGACAATCTAAATATCTTATATTTTGCGGTTGATTTTCTCTTTTTTCTGATCCCCCCTGCCCCAATGTCATTGACTTAAGACTTTTAGCCCTCCTTTTTAAGGGGGGACGGCGCTGAAAGCGCCAGGGGGGATTCGGGCGCAGCGCGCTGCGCCCCTAGACTTTGATCTCCTGCTTCAAGGGCTGGCTCCGTACCATTCCGCCTTGGCTCGCCGCCCTGTTTTATAAGGTTGTGTTTTGGGGAGGGCGAGGCTCCCGCCGAGCCGCGAGTATTCGATAAGTTTTCATCTATATCCGGCTCACCAGGAGCCAACACTACTATTGGAGCGTTTCAAGTAGGGTGGCGTTGAGCGCAGCGAAACTCACCAATGATTTGTTTTTAATTGCCACTGGTGGGATTCATTTCATTCATCCCACCCTACCAAACTTCGCGACGCCTTGGCTTGCCACCCCTTAAGTCAATGACATTGCCCCCTGCCCCCCTTAGGGTGGCGTCGAAGTCGTCGGGGGGGATTTCTCCAAAACAGAGATAAGCGAAACCCAATTTGCACGAAGTTGAGGTTCTTATTCTTCCTTCACCTTCAGCGGCGTCGTCCACAGATAGACGGGGCTTTCTTCGAGTTCATCGTCCGGCCCATACAGGTCATACGGATCACTCTCATCGCGAACATGAGGGATGATAAACTCCTTGCCGCCTTCCACTGCGTTCATATCAAAATAGTGCGACACAATCCGCGAGCCGGGCTTAAGCGTTTGTAATTGTGGAACCAGCCGGTTGTTTAACTCCGGCAGCAAATACATCATAATCACGTCGGCCTCGCTAAGATCAAGCGTGAAGATATCCGCTTCTTCGATCCGAACCAGATGTTCAAGGCCGTTCGTTTTCACATTCTCCCGCGACTCTTTCACTCGTTCCGGGTCAATATCATAGCCAACGCCCCGGCAGCCGTATTTCTTCGCGGCGGCAATCAAAATGCGCGCGTCGCCGCAACCCAAATCATAAATCAGGTCGTTTTCATTCAATTGGGCCAGCGACAACATCACGTCAACGACGTTGTGCGGCGTAACCAGAAACTGAACATCGGGCTTGTGCGGGCCTTCGTCAGAAACCGGTTCAACCGCAGGGCTTAAATAGATATAGACGCCGGGAACCGCAATCAAAACGAACAAGAGTATATAATTTCGCAGGCTAGTATTCATTCGTCATAAACACCCATTCAAAGTTCGTATACGAAGACTCGTATTCGCCGTTGAGCGTTGTCACGTCTCCGCTACGTTTTCCATTCATATTTTTAGCCGTGAGTTGTTTCCAGACATAGTCGCCTGATTCAAAATCAAACGTCGTCCCATCGTCGTCATACAGCATCGCGCTGGAGGACGACTCGCCGTAATGGCGCACTTCGATCTCAATCTCATTCGGCGCTTTTGAAATTCGCTCGACCACAGGCGTCATCGGGATAATTCCACCGTCTTTAACGTACAGTGGAATCGTATCTAGCGGCGCTTCGACGGTGATGACTTCGCCGCCGCCCGCATAGTCGCCCGTATAAAAGTCATACCATTTGCCTTGCGGTAAGATCACGCTGCGCTGTGTTTGTCCGGTCAGCATCGGCGCGACCAGAATCGCCTCGCCAAACATATATTGGTCGGTCACGTCTTTGCGCACCGCCATCGCATAAGGATTTTTCGCGTCGTCTAACACGCCTTCTGAAACAGTTTGTTGGTCGTTGTAGCCTGGCTCCAACACCATCGAGCGAATCGGCGGCGTCCCGTCGAAGTGATATTTGGCGAACGCTGTATATATGTACGGCAACAGGCGCGTACGCAGTTGAATGATCTTGCGCACGTCGTCTTCCACTTCAGCGAACGTCCACGGCTTAGTGTTTGACGACCAGCCGTTGAGCTGCACCATGTGCGAGAAGCACACCGACTGCATGCGCCGCAGCCATTCTTCGGGCGACTTTGCCGAGCGAATTTCCGGCGTATAAAGAAGGCCCGAGAAACTGGTGTTAATCAGCGCATTGATGAACCCCTTGTGGTCGTAGTGGTCGGTGTAAATCGCGAATGGATACGAAGACGCGGCGGCGTTAGACGCGCGAACCAAACTGTAGGTGCGTTGATTGCGCTTACGGAACGTCTCCATCATCATCTTTTGAATTTGCAGCCCGTACAGTTGCCGCATTTGTTCGGCGCTGGTTCCAGAGGGGAACATCGCGTGATCGGGCCACAGCCAAAAGTCATAGCCGTCAACTTCGTCAAATTTATATCCGCTGACGCCGAGTGAAAGATGTTCGGATTCGTGATACGTCGAGAAAATGTTTCGCGCTTGCGGCAAAATAAAGTCGGGAACGATCCCCAGCCAGACGGTGTGCGAACCCGTAAACGGTTTGATTTTTAAGTAGATGGGCGCATCGGGCGAGACGTAAGGGTTTTCCCATAAATTCACGTGGACGCCTTGCTTAGTCATTTCTTGCATGAATGTTTCCGGGGCGGGAAATAGCGCCGGGTTCCATTCGTAAGTGCAGGGGTACGATTTGGTGTGCCAGCCCGGCTCCAGCCCGATCACATCGAGTGGAAAGCCGCGCCGCTCAAATTCACCCACTTCATCAAGCACGTCATCGCTGCTGGCGTTGGTGCGCATGCGATGCCAAAAGCCCAGCCCCCATTTGGGAGGCAACGCGCCCCCGCCCGCGTAGAGGTTATATCGCCGCACCGCGTCTAACATGCTCGGCCCCGCGAAGACGATCACTTCCATACCGTCGGCGATCACGCTAGCCTCGACCGCGTCCGAATCGGGCATCGCCTGCCAACTGCGGTCTGTATTGCGGTCGCGCGGCGCGGGGAAGTTGGGCGAATCCTTACGATTGCCCACGCCCGCATAAATCGAGATGTACTGCGCCGAGTTAAACAACACGCCGTAACCGTTTGACGAGACATAAAACGGCGCGGGCGCGTGCAGGCGTTCGTTTCCGCTTTTGTAATGGTCCATGCGCAGGTGATAGACTTTTCCCCGCCGGTTCAGTCCTTGAAACTGCAAGCCCAGGCCGTAGAGTTGTTCGCTGTCGTCGAGTGGAATGCGGGCGATGCTGCGTTGGTTGCTGAGCAGCCCGCGCGTGTCGTTTTCATTGAATGGAAACTTCGCAGTCGGCATCTTCGCCAGCGCTTCGGTTTGCGGCGCGGCCCCGGCGAAATCCATATAGGTCAGCGCTTGCTTGGCGCCGATCTGCGCCGACCACACCCCTGGCGCGACTTCGCGCCAGGGGAGCGCATTCATGCCCGTCAACGAAACATCATGCAATTCGAGAGAGCCTTGCGCATCTGCGGCGCTAAGGGCGCAGGTGATTAAAATAAACAACGAGAGAAATTTTATATTGAACGCGGTCATGGTTATCTCTTTGTGGGTAGAATGAGATTCACCGCCAATGTACCGCATCTGTTCAATAAGTTACAACCCGATAGGACGTGTTCTTTGAGAGTTTTTTATGGCGAGGTCTAAAACCGGAAATTAATCAGTCGCTCGGCTAAGCAGAAACGCGTCCGAGAAGATGTTCTTGTTGGATGCGCCTTTGAGAAATATTTTTTTTCTTAAACTGTTCACCAAGGCCGGGTTCCCGCATAAATACACCCGCCAATCTTTGAACGCCGGGTCGGCGGACAACACGAGTTCTTCAATGTCGCCGGTTTGGATGCCAGCGTCAGCGCTGTCTTCTTTTACGCAGGGCGTGTAATGCAACTGCGGGAACTGTTCCGCCAGGGCGAACAACTCGTCGACCAGATATAACCTGTCACGCGTAAGAGACCCATGATAGAGGTGAATGTTTCCCTGGTGCCCGTTCTCCAACGCGTCATGCGCTATCCCCACCAACGGCGCGAGGCCGGTCCCGGTTCCGGCAAGCAGCAGCGGCTGATGCGGTTCGCCGGGGAGATAAAAACAATCGCCGACCGGGCCGCGAATTTTCACGCGGTCGCCCGGCTGCAATTCATCATGGACCCAGTTGCTCATTGCGCCGTTGGCAATGCGCTCGACATGAATCTGGATCGGCCTGCCGGGCAGACTGGCGATAGAATAACTGCGCACCAAACCATCCGCTCGTTTGAGTTGAATGTATTGCCCGGCGCGATAGTCAAACGGCGCGTCCGGTTCAATTTCAACCAGAACAGAGCAGGCGTTCAGCGGCGCTTTTGTTTTAACGACCGCATCCACTTCAATGTCGGCTTCGCCGATGTCGAGATCGCTGGCCGGGACGCATTGGCAGGCCAGAAAATAGCCCTGCGCCATCATTGCGTCTTTCAGTCCCATTTGCGAAGCGGGAGGCAGGCCCGGCGAGTGCGACTGCATCAAACACGCCTGACACGCTCCGCTTTTGCATGAATAAGAAACAGCAACTTGATGGCGCAGGAGACAATCGAGAACGGTCTCGTTTTCGTTAAGTAAATACGTTTGGTCGTTATAGTGAATTATTGGCATGAAGGCTCTCGGTTAGCGGTTTAATACATCATCACGGACGCTATTGGCGATGGCGGCGACTTCGCCGATTGCGGCATCATCCACGCCGAGCTCTTTCAGAGTCGCGCCCAGGTTTTCGATGACGGCGTCCACGTGCGAGTCATCCAGTCCTTGCGCGACCAGATGTTTGTGGCCATCGCGCATGTCTTTTCCTGAGTAGTTGTTCGGCCCGCCAAACGCCATGGTCAAAAATCCTTTTTGCTTGGCGATTTGCTGGTCCATGTCCACGCCCTCAAAAAAGCGGCTGATGCGGTCGTCGGTCAATACTTTGCGGTAAAAAATTTCCACAGCGGCTTCAACGGCGTCTTTTCCACCCAAGCGGTCATACAGTGAACTCATCGGTAATCTCCTTTTGCCTAAAGATGTATTTAAAATACATCTTTAGGCAAAAGAGTCAAGGATCGAGAAGGGCGAATGAGTAGTTGTTGAATTCCAATTGTACTTTCAATACAATTACAACATCTATTCGCGTATTACAATCGGGTACGAATGAATCTATCAAAACTGTATGGGGTGAATGATGAAACCGTCTCTATTGATCTATGCTGCGATCTTGGTGTTTGGGTTTACAGCAACAGCATTTGGTTTGGAACTTCAAGTTGAAGAAACTTACAAAATTTGGGACAACGCGCCAACCAATGCGTTTACCGACCTCACATTGATTGATGGAAAGTTCATCTGTGTGTTTCGCGAGGGGACTGCTCATGTCTCGCCGGACGGTAGCATCCGTGTGCTTCAATCGACCGATTTAAAAAACTGGCAGTCGCTCGCCCTGATCCAAAAAGACGGCTATGACCTGCGCGACCCGAAAATCACGCTGCATCCAGACGGCAAAACCTGGTTGATTTACGGCGGCGCCGCTGTGCGCGAAGGCAAACAACCTGCGACGTCTCATCAGTCGTTTGTCGTGACGTCAACCGATGGACTCAACTGGTCGCCGCTGATTTGGGCGGCGGCGCCAAGCCAATGGTTATGGCGGGTGACCTGGTTTAATGACGCGGCCTACGGCATCGCCTACAACGTCAGCCCACAGAGCCGCGCCGAACGCCGCTATGGAACCACGCTGCTGAAAAGCGATGACGGCAAGACGTTTACCGAGTTGGTTCCCAGCCTGTTCGGCGAGAGCGGTCCGACAGAAGCGACCTTGCGTTTTGCTGAAGATGGAACCTGCTATTGCCTCCAGCGGCGCGACGGCAAAGAAGGCAACACCGCATTGCTCGGAACCAGCCAACCGCCCTATAAAGAATGGTCATGGAAAGACCTGGGCCGGTATTTTGGCGGGCCTGACTTCATCCAAATTCCGTCCGGCGAGTGGATCGCATCAGGGCGTTTTCATACCGATGACGGTTCCAAGACGGTGGTTTGTCTGCTTGATGTTGAAAACGGTAGCCTCGAACAAAAGTTGACATTGCCCAGCGGCGGCGACACCAGTTACCCCGGTATGCTCTGGCATGACGGCAAGTTGATCGTGAGTTATTACTCAAGCCACGAGGGCAAAACCAGCATTTATCTCTCAACGATTTTGGTGAAGTAAAACGGTGATACAATAAAGCCAATGCGGGGGGAGGAGGCGATCGCGGGCCGGCGCATGTCGGCTTTGAGGAAAGTCCGGACTCCACAGAGCAAGACGCTGGGTAACGCCCAGGAGGGGAAACCCTACGGAAAGCGCCACAGAAAATATACCGCTCGCCCCGGCGAGTAAGGGTGAAATGGTGGGGTAAGAGCCCACCGCGTTTCTAGGCGACTAGGACGGCACGGCAAGCCCCGTCTGGAGCAACGTCAAGTAGGAGAGCCAGGAACTGCTCGTTCCGTTTCGCCTTCGGGCGGGTAACTCTCGGGTAGGCGGCGCGAGGCCGTTGGTAACAACGGTCCCAGAGAAATGATCGCCCTCGACAAAATCCGGCTTACACTTCCCCCCGCAGGCATTTTTCCCGCTTGCTTCACATTCGCCTCATTGCGAATAGATCGACGCAAGGCTTTTACTCCTCCACCAAGTTGGGGGAGCCTGGGTGACAATGTCATTGACTTAAGTAATGTAGGGTGGGTTCTTAACCCACCATTTTCAAACAACACGGCACGGTGGGCTGCTTCGCGAGCCCACCCTACCGCAGATGAATGATGCGTTTCAAGTAGGGTGGCGTTGAGCGCAGCGAAACCCACCAATAGAAATTCTCCAAATTCGATAATCAAAAGTAAACGGCATGGGTGGCAAGGGCAAGGCTGAGTGCAACGAAGCCAGCCCTTGAATGAATGATTGATCCCCCCGGCGCCTAAGCGCCGCCCCCCCTTTAAAAAGTGGGGCTATTTCAAGGTCATCAAATTAAATATGCGGCGGATTACGAGCGGATGCCGAGGCTGTCTTCGAGCAGCTGGCGGTTGTGCATCTGCGAATAGAGGCCGCCGTGTTCAACCAATTGATCGTGCGTCCCTTCTTCGGCGATGCCGCCGTCTTCGAGAACAATAATGTGGTCGGCGTTTTTGACGGTGGAGATGCGGTGGCTGATGAGGATGCAGGTTGAACGGTGCATCGCGTCCGACAACCCGCGTAGGATGGCTTCTTCGGTGTTGGTGTCGACCGCCGAGAGGCAGTCATCCAAGATGAGTATTGGACGGTTTAATATCAGCGCCCGCGCAATGCCGGTGCGTTGTTTCTGCCCGCCCGAAAGGGTAATGCCGCGCTCGCCGACGCGGGTCTGATAGCCGTCGGGGAAATTGGCGATTTCCTGCGCCAGTTGGGCGCGCTGGGCGGCCTCTTCGATTTCGAGTTCACTGATTTCGACTTCATCGTCGATGCCGAATCGAATGTTATTATGGATCGTATCAGAAAACAAAAACACTTCTTGCGAGATATACGCAATCGAATTGCGCAAGACTTCGCGGGGGATATCGCAGATATCGCGCCCTTCATAAAAAATGGAACCGCGCGGCACCGCATAGAGGTGCAACAACAGGTTCACCACGGTCGATTTTCCGCAGCCGGTGGGGCCGACGATCGCCAGCGTCTGCCCCGGTTTGATGTCGCAATGAAATTGCTTCAACACCGGCTCTAGATCGGGGCCGTATGAAAACGTCAGGTCGCGAATCTCAATGCCGCCCTGTAGCGCCTGCTCATCGCCGTGGTCAGGGTCGAGCACATCGGGCGGCGTTTCTAACACCGCTCGGATGCGCCGCCACGAGGCCACGCCGCGATGAATGACGTTGATGATCCACCCCATCGCGATGATGGGCCACATCAAGAGTTGATAGTAAAAGGCAAATTGCACCAACTCGCCCAACGTCATCTGGTCTTCGATCACGCGAATGCCGCCAACCCATAAAATCAAAACCAGCCCCACCCCGCCGACCATTTTCATAAAGGGAAACAAGCGCCCGCGCAGCTCGACCTGCTTCAAGTTGCGGTCGATATAGCGGTCGTTAACTTCACGGAAGCGCTCATACTCGGCCTGTTCCTGACAGAAGGCTTTGACGACGCGAATGCCCGCGAGGTTTTCTTGCACACGGGCCGCCAGTTCTGAATAGATGTCTTGCGCCTGGCGATAATAGCGGTGCATCTTGCGGGTGAGAAAATTCACATAGGCGAACAGAATCACGACCGGTACTAAAATGGTCATGGTCAGCGTGGCGTCGGTGGTCATCATCGCATAAAACGCCAAAATCACGACCAAGACCGTCTGGCCGGGGTACATCACCCCGGGGCCGACCAAGAGCCGCACCGCTTCGATATCGCTGGCGAAGCGCGTCATCAGGTCGCCAGTGCGCATGTTATGAAAAAAGCGCGGCGTCAGGCTGAGAACATGAGTAAACAGGTCGTTGCGCAGCCGCATCTCGATGGTGCGCGACGCGCCAATAATGAGCCAACGCGACCAGAACATGGTCAGCGCCGAAAGCATCGCCAGCCCGACAATCCACAGGCACTTCTCGTTGAGCGCGGCGCGGGTAAGTTCGCCGGTTTCCCACCCATTAAAAATATCCTTAATAATGGAGGGAATCATAATCACGATGCAAGCGTGTAAACACAGAGCGCCGACGCCGATCAGGTTTGGTACGGCGACCGGTTTCAAGTAATACAACAGCGCGTTAAATAGCGTTAATGGACGTTCGTTGTCAGAAAGGTTCGACATAGAAGTCTATTGTACTCGCAGGAAAAAAAGAGACCAGTTTTGCAGTATGGGATATGCAATCGTGAGCCAAATATAAAAACACAAAACGCCGCAGGGGATTGGGTGGAGCGGCTTTCGGAGTCAGCGGCAATAAGCCGCGACGGAGACAAGCAAAACCCAACCCCGGCGGCGTACAATCAAGTGACGAGATCAATTTTCAGAATTATCGCTGAATCGGATGTTTTGTGACGCCTTCAAATGTCATCTTCACAGGCTTTATGGTTCCGTCATCGTTAAATTCGAGTTTGTCGATGCAGGTCACCCGATGATCGCGTCCTTTATTGGGGATCGGGCGGCGATGATAGACGATGAACCATTGGTCTTTTCCTGGAACCTGAATCACCGAGTTATGGCCCGCGCCAGTCGCAACATTTTCGTCGGATTGTAGGATGTTGCCGATGCGCTCGAACGGCCCAAGCGCACTGTCTGCTGTTGCATACGCCACTTTGTAGGATGAGTTGCCCCAGCCGCCCTCTGACCACATGAAATAATACTTGCCCTTGCGATTGAACATCACCGGGCCTTCGACATAGCCTTCCGGCGTAATTTCACGAAACAGCGAGCCGTCGTCCCAAGGCAAAAAGCCCGTGAAGTCATCGTTCAACTTCGCCATGTTGCAATGCCGCCAGCCGCCGTAGATCATGTAGTAGGTTCCATCCGCATCTTGAAAGACGAACTGGTCGATGGGCTGGGCGTCGTTATGAAAATCGGGAACCAGCGGTTTGCCCAACAGGTCTTTATAAGGCCCGGCGGGCGAGTCGGCGACCGCAACGCCGATGCCGCCCTGATGATTTTTGGGGTCGTTTTCGTCCCACAAAGGGCCGCCGGGACGCTGGATGTCATTGGCGGAAAAGAACAAATAATATTTACCGTCTTTTTCAATCGCAGACGGCGCCCATATTGCGCGCCGCGCCCATTTGATGATGGATGTATTGAGTACGCGCTCGTGCTTGGTCCAATTTACCAAATCAGGCGAAGAATACGCATTGAGAAAAACCTGCTCATCATATTTGGCTGAATAGGTCGGAAAAATCCAATACGAGTCGCCGAATACAACGCCTTCGGGGTCGGCGTACCAGCCTTCAAATATTGGATTGCCAGAGGTTTCGTCTTCGCAAACAGCGTTGAATGTTGGATACAACACGAACAACGAGAAAAGAAGTAGAGAAAGATAAAAATGTATTTTCATCGGAGAAAGTTTCCTTTTTCTATTGGATCGTTAATTTAGAAATCAGACAGAAAAACATACAACAGAAAACTAGCATTGCGAATCGCAAAGCGTCAAGCCAGATCAGTTTTGTTGTGGAATCTTGAACAAACTGCGTAGTTTTTCAAATTGGGAGTGAAACCCCAGCCCCACCAAGATATCCCCTTCTTTGAAAACATAGTCAGCAGACGGGTTCAGGCTCATGCAGCCGGTTGAATCTTTCACCCCCATCACATTGACGCCTGAACGCGACTTGATGTGAGATTCTTTCAATGAGACACCGTTCAATGCGCACGAATCACTGACCAGGATTTCTTCTAACAAAAGCGGTTCGCCGTCTTGCAGCGTATGCATCGAGTGGTCAAGAAACTCGACCACAGCGGGGCGAAGCGCCATCGCCGCCATGCGTCCGCCGCCCAGTTGCGCGGGCATCACCACCCGGTCGGCCCCGGCGCGTATCAGTTTGTCTTGCGAATTTTCATTCAAGCCCCGTGATATGACAAATAGATTGGGGTTTAACACCTTCGCCGTCAAAATGGTAAACACGTTATCGGCGTCGCTGGGAAAGCAGGTAATCATTCCCTTGGCGCGTTCGATGTTCCCGGATTGAAGAATTTCATCTTCGGTGGCGTCGCCAACGAGGTAGAGTTCGCCTACCTGCAACGAGGCTTGCATGAGTTCCAGCGACCGGTCTATCACAACAAACTCAATTTTATGTTCCCGAAAACTGCGTACGATTTCCATGCCCACCCGGCCCAGGCCGCAGATGATGTAGTGTCCGTTCAGCGATTCGATTTTTTTCATCATTCTCCTCAACTTTACCGCCTGGCTTAAATGGCCCTCGACGATGAACGCCAACGCATTCGCTCCCGCCCATGCCAGCGTGATAAAACTGACAACCAAAAAAAGGGCGACGTAAATTCGCGCCGCGTTCGTGACAGGATAAATATCGCCGTATCCGGTACTGGTTAGCGTGATGACGGCCAGGTAGAAGGAATCGATAAGACTCTCAGGTTTCCCCACTTTGGTTGCATCATACATTCCGCCGTTCTGCCCGAAATAATACATGCCAACAGAGCCGCCAAACACAATAACAATGACGGCCAATATTGATAATTGAAATGCATGCAATGATGAGTGAGAGGGGTCTTGGTATCTCTGATTGCCTTCTTTACTCCAAAGGCGCTTATAAAGAAAATAATAAACACAGACAAACGGCCATTGAAAGGCAAGAAGAATAAACGCCAACGGGCGGAGCGATATGAACTGGGAGTTTTTAGGCATAAAAAACCGCACAACAGATACATCCAGAAGTCACGCGCACAATTAGAACAATTTTAAGGTTCATCCGGTAATTGAGTACCTACATTAATGGATGGTCATGATTTTGATTCCGAAAACGTATTCCGGCGTATCAATAATTGACAAACCAAACCAGGCATGGGTGTAACTCTGGGAGCGCCTGTGC